>JASHQM010000080.1 GCA_030039165.1 Candidatus Sulfotelmatobacter sp.
TAGCTGGCGGAAAGATCGACGTTGCCCGCCACCAACCCGATGCCGGTTGTCGTGATAAACAGACCATCTCCTTTGCCTTTCTCGACGACCTTGGTATCGCCGGTCACGACTTCGACTCCCGCCGCTTCTGCCGCCCGGTGCATGGAATCGACAATCCGCCGGAGTTCTTCGATCGAAAACCCCTCCTCGATGATGAATGCCGCGCTCAGGAAAAGCGGCTTAGCTCCGCCCACTGCCAGATCGTTGATCGTGCCGTGAACCGCGAGCGATCCGATATCACCGCCGGGGAAGAACAGTGGTTTCACGACAAAAGAATCGGTAGTGAACGCCAGGCGCTGACCACCAATCGTGACGACGGCTTGATCGTCGAGGCGGTCGAGCGCCTGATTGCCCAGCGCAGGAAGAAAGATGTCGCGCACCAATTCATTGCTCAGCTTTCCCCCGCTGCCGTGGCCGAGAAGAATGGTGTTCCTGGCGGGCAGTGGCGAAGGACACGTCATGTCGATAACTGTCTTAGCGCTCGACACACGCTTCCTCCTGACCGGCGACGTGCCGCCGATAGTGGTAGTAAGCAGCGCACGCGCCTTCGGTCGAAACCATAGGTGCACCCAATGGATTTTCCGGCGTGCAGCGCAGGGCGAAGGCGGGGCAATCCGTGGGCTTCTTCAAACCCTGCAGGACTTGGGCGCTGATACACTCGGCTGGTTCATCCACAGTGAGTGCGCCAACATCGAAAATCAGGTTGGCGTCATAAGCTGCGTAGTCTTGGCGCAAGCGCAACCCGCTCTGCGGAATCACTCCAATCCCCCGCCACTTCTGGTCGGCCACTTCGAACACCTCCGCCATAATCTTCTGCGCGGGAACGTTTCCCCTGTAGCTGACTGACCGCACGTACTGGTTTTCCAGCCTGGCTATCCCCGCCTCAAGCTGCTTGACCAGCATCAATACCGCTTCCAGCAGATCGACGGGCTCGAATCCACCGACCATGATCGGGATGCGGAAATCTCGCACCAGAGCCTCGTACTCTTCGCAACCCATCACGGTGCAAACGTGACCGGGCGCGATGAATCCCTGCACGCGATTGTTCTCCGAAGCCATTAATGCTCGAATCGCGGGAGGCACCAGGACGTGCGAAACCAGCAAGGAGAAGTTGGTCAGTCCTTCCTGTTTCGCCTGCCAGACCGCCATTGCGTTTGCGGGAGCAGTGGTTTCGAAACCAATGGCGAGGAAGATTACGTTGCGATCGGGATTAGAGCGCGCGATTTTGACGGCTTCGGTGGGCGAGTATGCGAAGCGCACGTCGCCGCCCTGAGCCTTCGCGTGGAACAAGTCGGAATGCGAACCGGGCACCCGCAACATGTCGCCGTAGGAAACCAGAATCACGTCCGGCCTTGCAGCCAAGGCAATTGCTTTGTCGATCGTCTCCAGTGGTGTTACGCAGACGGGACAGCCGGGGCCGTGCACGAGTTCCAAGCTGCGTGGCAGCAGGTCATCGATCCCATAGCGCATGATGGTGTGCGTCTGGCCGCCGCAAATCTCCATCAGAACCCAGGGGCGAGTAACGTGGGCAGCGATGTCGGCGGCCAACACCCGGGCAATCCGCGCATCACGATATTCGTCCAGATATTTCATAGCGAAGCGCTGCTATCCTCACCCATGAAACGCTTTCCACTTGCAACTGTACCGGTTGGGCGAACTCTCATCGGTGACAGAGGACACACCAGGCTGTGATCCGGAACGGGCAATGCATCGATGGGATTCCAGAGTTCCTAGCCTGTAGCAGATGGTTCAGTTTTCAGCGGCAGACGGAGGAAGTTCGCCGGCCAGCAATTCCATCTCGGAAAGAGCCCGGTAGGTACGCTCAGCCTCCAATGCGTCAACCACGCTGATAGCAAAACCCACGTGAACCATGACGTAGTCGCCGACCTTGGCTTCCGGGACAAAGGCCAGCGAGACTTGGCGTACGATTCCTCCAAATTGCACGCGAGCGGCGCGCATCTCCTGTTGCGCCTGGATTTCGAGGACTTTCCCTGGAATGGCGAGGCACATATATCTCTCCGGTTTGAGTACAACATCGCACCGGTGCGATTGAAGTGATGCGGGTCACAGCTAACCGTGAGCCATACCACAGCCAATGCCGGCCAACTGGAGTGTCATGAAATCGAGGGGTTCAGATGACACGGGTCGCTGCTCTTCTCGGGGTGAAGTCTAACGAATCTGCGAGGATCTATGCTGGAAGATCTTTTTCAACCTATGCACTTGTTAGTGATTTTTGCCATCGCGCTTCTGGTGTTCGGCCCAAAGAAACTGCCGGAGTTGGGCAAGGGAATCGGGGAAGGCATTCGCGGCTTTAAGGCGGCAATGAAAGAAGCGCCGGTAGAAGCGGAAGTGAAACCGTCGGAAAAAACCTCTCAAAAACTGACGAGCTGAGCGGTCGCGCGACATAAGAATCGGCCAATCGTTTTCGAAAACTGCGCTTGCCTGCATTAAGAATTTTTTTCCGCGCAAGCTCCGCGCTTCAAACTAAGCGACAGGTCTTTAAATTGTCATTCACCTGCATCCCATCCTCTTCTTCATTTACAATCCCACGACGCAGGGACTCGTCTCCTCAGGATAGTGGTGCAGTTTGCCTGTCATCCTGAAAGTTCCTTTGCGCAGCGAAGGATCGGGGCGAGCCGCGCGCTCTGCAGCGCGCTTTCGGGGCCGCATTAATCGCGCGTTTGGCTCGCTTCCTTTTCAAAACCGCACCACCACCCTCCAGTTTGGGTAATAAATTACTTGACTAACCATGGTGACTGTGCTACCTTACCGCCATGGACAGCAAAAACGAACCAAAAACCCTCCAGCAAGCTATTCGGCACTTTGCAGATGAACAGGTCTGCATTGACGTTGTAGCCCGTCTGCGATGGGCGGACAGCAAGCCAACTTGTCCCGCGTGCGGCCATCAAGAGCACTACTACCTGAAAAGCCAGAAGCGCTGGAAGTGTAAGGAGTGCTATCGCCAGTTCTCCGTCAAACTGGGAACCATCTTCGAGGACTCCGCCATCTCTCTCGACAAATGGCTGATCGCACTTTGGATGATCGTCAATTGCCGCAATGGGGTTAGCTCCTACGAAGTAGGCCGCACGGTCGGCATCACGCAAAAGTCGGCATGGTTCGTGCTTCATCGTCTGCGCTTTGCTCTGCGCACTGGCAGCATCGAGAAAATGGGTGGCGGTGAAAACAGCGAAATCGAAGTTGATGAAACTTTCATTGGCGGAAAACTTGGCAATATGCATCCTGCAAAACGGAGACGAATCCGCGAAACTCTGGGCAGCACTCAGGCTGCTGAAACAAAAACTATCGTGATGGGATTCCTAGACCGCGAGCAGCGCAAGATTCGTACACAGATCGTTCCGAACACTTCGCGACAGACCTTACAGAATCAGATTCTCAAGCATGTGGCCGACGATTCCAACGTCTATACCGACGAAGCGGGTTCCTACAAGAATCTGCCGTCTCAGTACGTGCACGAGGTTGTGAACCATGCCCAGCAGTACGTTCGCGGTCGCGTCCACGCCAATTCGCTCGAAAATTTCTGGTCACTCTTGAAACGCGGATTGAACGGAACTTATGTTGCCGTCGAGCCGTTCCATCTGCACCGCTACCTTGACGAGCAGGCATTTCGTTACAACAATCGGAAAGACGCGGACGGAAACAAACTGAGTGACGCACAGCGTTTCGAGCTAGCCTTATCGCAGATCGCGGGAAAGCGGTTGACCTTTGCGGAGGTGACTGGCAAGGTGGGTGAAACGGCTTTCTAGTCGCTGGCGCGGGAAGCGTGGCCGGAAGCCCGTCCGCGCCGCTGTTTCCGCACTCGCTTCTCGCGGTCGAGTTCGGCCTTGAGAGCAGAGTGCGGAACGGAGAGCACTTTGCGAAGCGCGTTCTCGAAAGT
>JASHQM010000081.1 GCA_030039165.1 Candidatus Sulfotelmatobacter sp.
GATAATAGTCGCGGTCGGGCAGAGAAAGCCCGCCCTGATCGGCCTGAGCGATGACCATCTTGGCGTCTTTGAAGTCGGAGCCTTCGCCGAAGCGAAACAATCCCCCAACCTGCTCGCGATGTAGATGCGCCACCAGGGCCGGCAGGTCATCTTTACTCTTAACTGCTGCGATGCGCTCGAAATCCGCGTCGAGCACCGCCGTGCCTTTCCGATTGATCGCCGCCTCGTCCATGCACGAAGCGTAATAGTCGCCGATTTTCTGCTCGCTCGCACTGCGCTTCGCCGCCTTCGAGGCATTCTCCAAAATGTCGTGCAGGATCATGCGGTTTCGTTCGTAAAGTTCGTTGAAGCGTCCCCAACTCGACTGATCGGGAGGAATGGGATTGTTCTTCAGCCAGTTGCCGCACGAAAACTGGTAGAAGTCGACGCAGGGATCGACGGTGCGATCGAGCGCGGTTGGATCGAACGATGGAATCTGCTTCGGTTCTTCCTGGGAAGAGCCTGCCTGATTTCCTTTGTCCTGCGCCATTGTCATTCCGCAGCAAACGGCAACGATTGTCACGCAACCAAGCCATCGCATAATGAATACCCTTTTTCTCTGGAATCGCGAACCGCCTAGGATACTCCAAGCAAAGCTACCATCGAACTCAAATCCGTCCTCACCGTTATACTGAGAGCTGACCTTGGTTACTCTCACCTCCATCCAAGCCGCACGCAAACGCCTGTGTGGCATTGCAGTTCATACGCCGCTAATACAATTTCCGCTTTGCGCCCAGGATCCGCGCCAGCTTTTTCTCAAGCCGGAAAACCAACAGCCCATCGGAGCGTTCAAGCTCCGCGGTGCCTACAACAAAATCGCTCAGCTCTCAGCGGAGGATCGTAAACGGGGTGTCATCACTTACTCCAGCGGCAATCACGGCCAGGGCGTTGCCTATGCCGCCCGCGCGCTAGGAGTGAAGGCGGTCATCGTCATGCCTGCCGCCGCACCCGTAATCAAGCGCGAAAACACCGCGGCGCTAGGTGCCGCGCTGGTTCTAGTTGGCCCCACAGGGATCGAGCGCCAGTTTAAAGCAGAAGAACTCGCGGCGCAAAAGGGATACGTCATCATCCCTCCTTACGCCGATGAGCAAATCATTGCCGGCCAGGGCACGGTGGGATTAGAGATTCTGGAGGATTTGCCCTCCGTAGAAATGGTGCTCGCCCCAGTCGGCGGCGGAGGGCTGATCAGCGGGGTTGCAACCGCAATCAAGCTGACTAGGCCGGAAGTGAAAATGATCGGAGTTGAACCCGCGCTAGGCGGCGACGCCCGCGCCAGCTTCATAGCCGGCCATGTTGTTCAATTCCCTGCCGCCGAAGTCACGCGCACCATCGCTGATGGACTACGCGCCCAATGCGTCGGCGACATCAATTTTGAACACATTCGACGTTATGTCGACGACATCATAACTGTTACGGAAGATGAAATCCTCCGTGCCACGCAGTATTTGAACCGCAACCCCGCGACAACAGCCGAACCCAGCGGCGCGGTCGCTACCGCCGGTTTCATCTTTCATGCTGCCGAACTTCCGACGGCGAAGCTGGCCGTCGCCATTGTTAGCGGTGGGAACATCGATCCGCAATTGCTAGGGCACATGCAAAACCCTATTTGACTGGGGGGTATTGACCTGAACCGATTTAAGCGGGAGGGGCACGGCTGAAGCTGAGGTGTGCTCGGCATTTAGATCTCAACGGATTTTAGGCGTAACTGGAGAGGCATTCCTGGAGCCGCTTGAGCCACTGTCCGTAGACAATAAACCCGCATCCAATGCGGACTCTGGAGAATGGATACTTGGTAGGCTAGACGCTCCGGGCCGAGAAAGCTTACGGGTTCTGCAAATAGCCGTGGAAGACATAGCTGCCATCAACATAGGTTCCTGTGATCGTTCCTGCGGTGTTGATGGCATAGCCGACTGTTCCCTGGCCGCTCACCGTACCCGCTCCGGGAGCCTCAAACCCGGTTATCTTTCCGCCAGAAGTCCGCGAGAAGCCGTGGCCCACACCGCTGGCGTCAATGTAGTACCCGGTGATGGTTCCGGCGGTATTGATGCCGGCGGCGATGGTTCCCTGATTGGCGGCCTTGCCGGCGCCCGAGGCCCTGAATTCCGTCAGCTTGCCGGCGGACGAACGCTGGAAGCCATGATAAGCATTGCTGTCATCAACATAGTATCCCGCGATGGTTCCGGCGGTGTTAATGCCGATCTGGAAGATGAGAGTGTTGGGGAAGTTGCCGCCCGTTCCCTGATCTGAGCCGGTGCCCGCTCCACTGGCGTTGAAGGTAGTGATAGTGTCGCTGGAGGACCGCTCGAAGCCGTGCGCCACGCTGCTTGAGTCGACGTAATAACCCGCGATGTCCCCGTCTGAATTGATGCAGAAGGCGCCCGTTCCCTGCAGTTCGCCTGCGCCGGCTTCCGACACGTTGAATTCAGTGATCGTGCCATCGGCAGCACGCTCGAAGCCGTGAATCACCCAGTCGTCGTCGATGTACAACCCTGCGATAACCCCCGCAGTGTTGATGGCAAAGGCATAGGTGCCCTGACCGGGCGTGGCGCCTGCGCCCGAAGCGCTGAATTCGGTAATCTTGCCCGCGGCGGTGCGCACGAAGCCGTGCCACAGACCACTTGAATCGTGATAGGCCCCGGCGATAGTTCCCGCCGAATTAATGGCGTAGGCTATCGTGCCCTGCTTTGACTCCGTGCCCGCGCCGGACGCTTCGAACCCGGTGATCTTGCCCGCGGTGGTGCGCACAAAGCCATGACGTACCAGGCTGCTATCGATGTAGAAGCCTGCGATGGTCCCGGCGTCATTGATGCTGGTGGCGATGGTTCCTTCATTCTCGGCCGTCCCTGCACCTGCGGCACTGAAAGTCGTAAAAGTCTGGCCTTGCGCCGATTCGGTCGCTAGGACCACCGCAGCCAACGCAATCATCATAGTTAGGGCGGCTGACCGGCCTTGTACTCCAAGAATGGAACTTCGATGGTGCATTCGCATGTTCATTCCGATCTCCTTTTCGTGCTAGCGTCCTGGATGCAATGAGCAGCGACACTCGGGGTACGGTTCATAAGCATCCTCCCCCGTCTTTTCTGATTTGAATTTCCCCCTGGGTTCAGGCACTTTGGCGCGTTCGACCCACGACCGAAAGGCGCACAGGGACGGCATTATACAGTGTTTTCACTTTACCCCAAACCGTGTTTGACTTGCCCTTTCCCTGCACCTAAGATTTCAAACGAATGATCGGGCAAACCATTTCCCATTACCGGATCGTCGAGAAGCTGGGCGGCGGGGGAATGGGTGTCGTCTACAAGGCCGAAGACATCAAGCTCGGACGCTTTGTCGCCCTCAAATTTCTCCCCGACGATGTGGCCAAGGACCCGCAAGCCTTAGCCCGTTTTCAGCGCGAAGCCAAGGCTGCATCGGCGCTCAATCATCCGAACATCTGCACCATTTACGAGATTGACGATCAACACGAGCAGGCGTTTATCGCCATGGAGTACCTGGAAGGCGTCACCCTCAAACACAAGATTGCGGGTAGACCGCTGGACATCGAAACGGCGCTTGATCTCGGCATCCAGATCGCCGATGCCCTCGACGCCGCCCACGCCAAGGGAATTATTCACCGCGATATCAAGCCGGCGAACATCTTCATCACCGCGCGTGGGCAGGCGAAGATCTTGGATTTCGGCCTCGCCAAGGTCACTGTAAGGCCGGACAGCACGGGTATGACGGCCGCAACTCTCGAGATAGCAGAACACCTGACCAGCCCTGGCAGTGCCGTAGGAACCATCGCCTATATGTCTCCCGAGCAGGCGCGGGGCGAAGAACTGGATGCGCGCACCGACCTGTTCTCTTTCGGCGCTGTGCTGTACGAGATGGCAACGGCGCGGCAGGCGTTTCCCGGCGCAACCTCGGCGGTGGTTTTCGATACGATTCTTCACAAGATTCCCGTTTCGCCTCTGCGTCTGAATCCCGAAGTCCCGCCGGAGTTCGATCGGATCATCAACAAAGCCCTGGAAAAAGACGCTGAACTGCGCTACCAATCGGGCGCAGAGCTGCGCGGCGATCTGAAGCGCGCGAAACGCGACTCCAGCTCGGGACGGTCGAATACCGCTCAGCCGCTCACTCTTGAGCCCGCCGCGGCGGCAAGTGGATCGGTCAGGGTGGAGGCCCCGCCAGGAAAATCCGCACGCAACATTTACATCTACATCGCGGCCGCGATCGCTGTCGTCGTTGTCGGTGCATTCGCCACATATTACTTCCGCAATTCTTCCAGCGGGCCGAGCAAAGTGGAGCAGATCAGCCACTGGAACAAACCGATGAATGGGGCCGTGATTTCTCCTGACGGCCACACGGTTGCCTTTACCTCGCCCATGGCGGGGTTTGATCAGGTTTTCGTGATGCTGGCCTCCGGCGGCGAGCCGCTGCAACTCACGAACGACTCGGTTAATAAACAAGTGGAAACATTCTCGCCCGATGGTACGCAGATCTATTATTCACTCGGCTTTGCACACCAGGAAACTCACAGCGTGCCTACTCTTGGTGGCGCCTCAACTATGGCCGCTCCCGGGCTCGGGCTGCGGGTATCGCCCGACGGGAACATTTTTTATTATTTTAGAAGCCGCCAGGACAACGCCTTTTTTCGCAGGGCGAGAACAGGCTTTGCGGAAGAGGCAATTTTTCATGCGCCCGAAGGCTCGAGCCCGGTGGCAGTTCTGCCTTTCCCGGACGGCAAGGATTTGCTGGTTTTCACCGGCAATGACATTGTTCAGGGTTCCACAAAACTGACTCTGTTTCGCGTTAATCTCACAACTCTCGCTTCGCAGAAAGTTGGCGAGCTTTCCGGCAGTCCTACCAGTCCCGTTTGGAACGATCCCGGCAAGACCTTTCTGTGCAGCCGCACGGTCAATGATGTCACGAATATCTGGGAGTACCGCATCGACGACGGCGGCTTGAGGCAGGTCACTTCGGGCGCAGGTCCTGATCTTTCGCCCATGCCTGCTGCTTCTGGCAAAGGAATTTACTTTGTGAATGGGCGCCGCTCGGGCTATCTGACCGCCTACCATCCTCGGACTAAGCAGTCGATCGACGTAGTAAGTGAAGAGGCAAGTCAGCCATGGATCTCCTGGGATGGCCGCCTTGTAATGTACATCACGCTCTCGGGCAACGCGCAGCAAAGTGATCTATGGGTCTCCGGCATAGACGGCAGCAGCCGCACCAAAATCACTTCCGGCACTGCACTCATTACCGTAATATTCACCTCCGATAATTCCAGGCTAGTATTTGTCGGCAGCGAGGGCGGCAAGCTGAAACTTTATAGCGTGAAGCTTGATGGTACCGACCTTCGCCAACTGCCTTGGTCTGGTATTGAGGGCGGCTATGGCTCTCCCGATGTAGATCCGAAGTTTTTTTTCCTGGGCGGCGAGGAAAAGGAGTTCGGAAAGCTTGCTATCTGGAAAATCGCCGCCGATGGCTCCAGCAGCGAGAAATTAATTGAAAATTGCGGCGCCGTCTTTGATGAATCGCCCGATGGCAAATACCTTCTTTCTTCGAGCACTTCGAAGGCTGGGGTAGGCGTGAGTGAGTTGTCTCTGGCTGACCGGAAATGTACACCGCTCCTGCCGGACGTAGGGGCTCTCGTGGTTCACTTTTCTTCGGACGGGAAGGCGATTTTATATCTCGATGCCTCCCACGGTGAAACCATTATCTATCGCGTGCCGTGGCACGATGGGGAAGTAACCGGGCCTGCGGAAGCTGCTCTTAAACTGCCCTTTGCCTTCCGCCAGGGCTATGCCGGGGCGGCCTATGATTTTTCCAAAGACCTTTCCAGTGTCGTTTATGCCCGTCCCGGGGGCAATTTCGATCTGTACCTTCTGAGCCAGAAATAAGGCGTAGAGGAAACCGGTTCTCGTGGCGCCGAAAGGCTAAACAAACTATTGGCGTTGGTTCTGATTTCGTCACAAGCATAACTCTGCCTATGTCGGGAATATTTTCGCCGCACTCTACTCCAATCTCATATCAAGGTTGACTGGCAGTTGCCATCCGCCTAAGATGCACCTGCGATTTCGCTGACACACACCTCAATTCGTTCGAATCGTGGAG
The DNA here is from genome assembly GCA_030039165.1 of Candidatus Sulfotelmatobacter sp. GTDB lineage: Bacteria > Acidobacteriota > Terriglobia > Terriglobales > Acidobacteriaceae > Sulfotelmatobacter. The sequence continues at coordinate 6,133 of JASHQM010000081.1, forward strand.
AGCTACATCATGAAGCGATGCTGCCGCCTGCTGGCCGTCATGCTGTTCTCAACTCTCGTTTTCGCACAGGGCGATTACATTGTTCCAAATGAGAATCTGGTAGTCGAGGGCGTCCCCAGGATTCCGGCCGCCATTGCCGAAGCGGCCGCCCGCTACAACGATTTTCGTGCTGCGCAATTTTCGAGCTGGCATCCTACTCGGCGCGAGATGCTGATAGAGACGCGTTTTGCCGACACCTTTCAGGTACACGAGGTGAAGTTCCCAGGCGGGGCAAGAACGCAGTTGACATTTTTCCCAGATCGCATTGCCGGCGCTATTTATCAGCCCGTAAATGGCGAAAGTTTTGTTTTCGCCAAGGATGTTGGCGGGGGCGAGTTTTTTCAACTTTATCGCTATGACTTTGCCAGCGGCGACATCACTTTGCTGACCGATGGCAAATCGCGCAACACGAGACCGCACTGGTCTTATCAGGGTGACCGCATCGCCTACGGATCGACCAAGCGCACGGGAAACGATGTCGATATATGGGTCGTGAACCCGAACGATTCCGGCAGTGCGCACTTAGTGGCGCAGGACGAGGGCGGCGGCTGGGGCGTCAGCGACTGGTCCGCGGACGGCAAGCAACTCCTACTGGGCGACTCCATTTCTGCCGCGGAAAGCTACGTGTGGCTGCTAGACATTGCTTCCGGCAAGAGAGAATTGCTGACGCCGAAGTCCGGCGCCGAGACGGTAGTGTACGAAAATGCGCGTTTTTCCAAAGATGGCAAAGGCGTGTACCTGACCAGCGATCAGGACTCCGAGTTCGAGCGCCTGCTTTACCTGGACCTAACCAGTCATAAATTCACTGTACTCACTCCAGCGCTCAACTGGGACGTTGAAGATACGGCTCTTTCCAAAGACGGCCGATGGCTGGCGTTTGCGGCCAATGAAGATGGAATCAGCGTGCTGCACGTGCTCGATACGAAGTCGAACAAGGAGGTACCAGTTCCAAAACTTCCGGTCGGGGTCATTTCGGGTATCGACTGGCGCAACAACAGCCGGGAGGTGGCCTTTTCCTTGGGCACGGCCAGCCAGAACTACGATGTTTACTCGGTCGATCTGGCATCCGGGAAGGTCGAGCGCTGGACTGAAAGCGAAAGCGGTGGCCTGAATACCTCGGGATTCTCACAGCCCCAGTTGATTCACTGGAAGTCGTGGGATGAGCGGTCAATCTCAGCTTTCCTGTACAAACCACCGGCGAAGTTCACTGGGAAGCGTCCGGTAATCATTGATATTCACGGCGGCCCTGAGGGCCAGGAGCGGCCTGATTTTCGTGGGCGGGACAACTACTTCATCAATGAAATGGGCATTGCCATGATTTATCCGAATGTACGCGGCTCGACCGGATATGGGAAGACTTTTCAGAAGCTCGACAACGGATTCTTGCGCGAAGGCTCATACAAAGACATCGACTCACTGCTCGACTGGATTCAGACGCAGCCCGATCTCGATCCGCAGAAGATAATGATCACGGGCGGCAGCTATGGCGGATTTATGACGCTCGCGGTCGCCACAAACTATAACGATCGTATCTGTTGCTCTGTGGATGTGGTTGGGCCTTCGAATCTGGTGACGTTTCTCGAACATACTTCGGGTTACCGGCAGGATTTGCGGCGCGTGGAATATGGCGATGAGCGCGATCCGAAAATGCGGGAGTTTCTGGAGTCGATTGCACCTGCCAACAAAGCGAAGAACATTACCAAGCCTCTGTTTGTGATTGCCGGACAGAATGATCCGCGGGTTCCGGCAAGCGAGTCGCAGCAGATGGTGCAGGTGGTGCGGGAGAACGGAACCCCGGTATGGTGGCTGCTCGCGAAAGATGAGGGACACGGATTCGCCAAGAAGAAAAACCGGGACTTCCAGTTTTATGCGACGGTGATGTTTGTGAAGGAGTACTTACTGAAATAGCTCGCAGCTTTCGCACTCAGCTGGCAGCCAACTCACGTGCCCTCACGGCCTCAGCTTGAGCCGGAGATCCTCGGCGATCTGTTTGCCGTGGAAGCGGCCGTTCTCGATGAAGATTTCATTCGTGCGTGAGCCCGCGACAATTACGCCTGCCACATAGATTCCCGGCACATTGCTCTCCAAGGAAACCGGGTCGCACACCGGGCGGCATTGATCTTCCGACAGTTCGATTCCCATGCTGCGCAGAAAATCGTAGTCGGGGTGGTAGCCGATCAGAGCCAGCACGAAATCGTTTTTCAGTCGGATCGTGCCGCGAGGCGTATCGATGACCGCGTGGTCCACGCCGATCTCCTGCACGATGCTGTTGAAATAGGCTTCGATGTCGCCGTTCTTGATGCGGTTCTCGAGATCGGGCTTGATCCAGTACTTCACGTGATGATGCAGTTGCGAGCCGCGATAGACCAGCGTGACCCGCGCGCCGTGCCGCCAGAGATCGAGCGCAGCGATAGCCGCGGAATTCTTGCCGCCGATGACCAGCACATCGGTGTCATAGTAAGGATGCGACTCGCCATAGTAATGCGAAACCTTGGGCAGATCTTCGCCGGGAATCCCGAGTTGATTGGCGAGGTCGTAGTAACCTGTGCCGACGATGACCTTGCGCGCATGATAGTCGTGCGGGCGGCCAGCGCGGTCCGTGGCCGTGATGATGAATTTGCCGTCTTCTCCGAGCACGGTTTTGACCCACTCGTATTGGCGGACATCGAGCTGGTAGTGCTCGGTGACTTTGCGGTAGTACTCGAGCGCTTCTTCGCGGGTAGGTTTCTGATGCGCAGTGCTGAAAGGGAGATCGCCGATCTCGAGCAACTCGGGCGTGGTAAAGAACAGCATTCCCGCGGGGTAGTGGAAGAGCGAGTTCACCAGGCATCCCTTGTCGAGGATGATCACCTTCAGCCCGATTTTTTGCGCTTCGATGGCGCAGGCGAGGCCGGTGGGTCCGGCGCCGATGACGAGCACGTCAGTATGCATGTCACGATGCCCGAGAAGTTGCGCCTTCGGCAGAACTTCAATCTCGTCAGCGGTGAGGAAGCCTGGCATGGATGGCAGTGCCCCTAAATGACTGAGCGCAGGGGCGGAGACCGATGATTCTAGCATGGGGCACCAATCGAACTCAGGCGCAGAGTGGTGGCGGTCTTTAATCCAGCCCGCAGTCCTGGCAGAGTGGGCGCGCTATAATTTTCGGTTAACTCATCCTTCGTGCTCATTCAGGAGCCATCATGTCTACTCTTGCAGAACGCCCTGTGCACGGCGGAGTTAAGATGCGCACCGAATCCGACAGCATGGGGAAGATCGAAGTCCCGGCGAACGTCTATTGGGGCGCTCAGACGCAGCGCTCGTTGCTGCACTTCAGCATTGGCCGCGAGACCATGCCCCCTGAATTGATTCGCGCCTTCGGCATTCTCAAGAAAGCCTGCGCGCTGGTGAATCAGGATTTGGGTAAGCTTCCGGCCGACAAAGCCAAGCTGATCGTGCAGGCGGCAGACGAGGTGATTTCGGGCAAGCTGAACGATCAGTTTCCTCTCCGCATCTGGCAAACCGGCAGTGGCACGCAGACCAACATGAATGTGAACGAGGTGATCTCGAACCGCGCCATTCAACTCGCCGGCGGCGAAATGGGATCGAAGAAGCCGATTCATCCCAACGATGACGTGAACATGTCGCAATCGTCCAACGATACGTTTCCCACGGCAATGCATATCGCGGCGGCAGATCGATTGAAGAATACCCTGATTCCGGCGGTGGGGAGCGTGCGGGATGCAATCGCAGCCAAGGCTCGCCAGTTCGAAAGCGTGGTGAAAATCGGGCGCACTCATTTGCAGGACGCCGTGCCACTCACCTTCGGGCAGGAGTTTGGCGGCTGGGCTGCGTTACTGGATCGCGACATTAAACGGCTGGAACAGGCGTTGGAAGGACTTTACGATCTCGCTATCGGAGGAACAGCGGTAGGAACGGGACTGAATACCCATCCTGAATTCGCGGAACGTGCGGCGAAGAAAATTGCCGATCTCACGGGACTTCCCTTTCGCTCGCACGCGAACAAGTTTGCCGCGCTGTCGGCGCACGATGAAATCGTGTTTGCGCAGGGTGCCCTCGAAACGTTGAGCGCGTCGTTCATGAAAATTTCCAACGACATTCGCTGGTTGGCTTCCGGTCCCCGTTGCGGTCTGGGAGAACTGACGATTCCCGAGAACGAGCCGGGATCATCGATCATGCCCGGCAAGGTAAATCCCACTCAGGCTGAGGCCATGACCATGGTCTGCGTGCAGGTGCACGGTGCCACGGCGGCGGTGGGCTTTGCCGGATCGCAGGGCAATTTCGAGCTGAACGTGTACAAGCCTGTCATCATCTACAACTTCTTGCAGTCGGTTACTCTCATCACCGACGCCTGCCATGGATATGTCGAGTACATGATCAAAGGAATTGAAGTTGATCGCGAAAAAGTAGATTTCTACGTGAAGAACTCACTGATGCTGGTGACGGCGCTGGCACCCAAAGTGGGATACGACAAGGCCGCACAGATCGCGCACACCGCGCACGTAGAGCACACCAGCTTGCGTGAGGCGGCGGTAAAGCTAGGCCATTTGACGGGTGAGGAGTTTGATCAGTTGGTCAGGCCGGGGAAGATGACGAAACCGTAGCGGCAGTTCGCGGTGCCCGTACTCAGCGATCAGAAGATCGGACCAGCAGTTTGTCGGGAGAGCCGAAATTCTCACCTTGCTCCGATTTCGGCTTTATTTGTGGGCTGGTAGTAATTACAACCACACTCACCAGCACCAGCGCCGTTCCGGCAACTGTACGAGCACCCAACGCTTCTCCGCCCAGAAAATATCCCAGCAACACGGCGATGATGGGATTCACATAGGCATATGTTCCCACCTTGGTGGGCGACTCGTGACCGATCAGCCAGATGTAGGCTGTAAAAGCTACAATCGAACCGGCAACGATCAGATAGATCAAAGAGATCCATGCGGCGGAAGAAATGGCGCGTACGCTGAATCCTTTGAACTCTCCCAGAAACGTCGCGGCAACACTGAGCAGAACGCCACCGGCCAGCATTTGCGCTCCTGCGCTCATCACCTTCGATTGAGGTAACGGCAACTTGCGGGTGAGCACGGAACCGAAAGACCAGCTCATCGCGCCCACAATCAAGGCGGCCGCGCCAACCGCATCGATTGCGCCTCCCCCAAAGCCTGCCGGGCTCACCAGCACGACTACGCCGCAGATGCCCAGCAGCAGCGCAAACATGAGCCGCAGCGTCAGCCGCTGCGTGCGCAGAAGAAGAATTTCCGCCAGCGCGGTGAAGGCCGGAATGGTTGCCAGCATCACCGCGGTAACGCCCGAAGGCACGCGCTTCTCTGCCCAGAATACGAGGCCGTAATCCACCAGGAAGATTGGCACGGCCAGCAATGAGGCCGCTGCCCATTCGCGAGATGTTGGAGAAGGCACACCACGCGCGAGCATCCACAGGTAAATCGCGGTGCCTGCTGCCAGAAAACGCATTCCCGCAAATAAAAATGGCGGTAGTTCGCGCACTCCGATGCGGATGGCAAGAAACGTGGAACCCCAGACGAGGTAAAGGATGGCGAAAGCCAGCAGCTTTTGCCAACGATGTGGACGAGTGGCTTCCATTCAATTTTGTCCTGTGATTCGGAAAACTCGAACCAGCGCACCTGCTTAGATCGAGAGGAGCCCGCCGGAGAAGCAAGTTTTGCCCATAAATAGTTTTTATGGGGGTTGTAAGTATTTCAGGGACTACTTCTTCAGCAGACTGGTGTGGCTGGCCACGCATTGCCAGCGGCCCTCGGTGAACACCCATGTGTCAGTAAAACGGCCGATGTGTTCGTAGGGCTTGCCCTGGTAAGTGCCCCTGGTGTGGTAGACGCCGACAATCACGCCTGAGTCGCCGTACATGCTGACCTTGAGGTCCTGGATGGTTAACGAGGTCAGATTAAAGTGCGGGTCACGAATGTCGGCAAGAAACTTGGTCTTGTCGCTGACCTCGCCGTCGTACTCAGTGTTGACAAAATCTGTGGCGAGCATGCCGTCAAGCGTGCGTGCGTCGCGGTTTACCTGGGCTTCGTTCCAAAGGTGTTCCATCACCAGCAGCTTAGTTTGCTGGGAGTCATCCTTAACTTTTTGGATGGTGGCCTGGCCGATGGCGGCGAGTGTCAGCGCGAGGCAGCAGCATGTGACACGGAACATGGTCGTTCTCGTCCGTTCATCCCCACGTGAAGCGGACGCTGCGAAAACATAGCAGCAGTGCCGCGCCGGAAGCAGCAAAAATCAAGTGGCGAGTATTACGAACGTCATGTCGGATGACAATCCGGTACTCACTTCAGGCGCATGCCGCCGTTGAAGTTCTGGATAACTCCGTAGCACTCGCAAGCAGCCGCTTCTAGGCTCTTGCGGTTGAGGATCTTGACCGTTCCGCGCATATTTTCGATGAGGCCGGCGTTCTCCAATGCGCCAGCCGCGATGCTGACGCTGGGGCGGCCTGTGCCTAGCATCTGCGCCAGGAACTCGTGGGTTAGTGGCAGAAATTGCGAATCGACCCGGTCCTGGCACATCAGCAACCAGCGCGAGAGGCGCTGCTCGATTTCGTGCAACCGGTTGCAGGCGGCAAGCTGCGCCACCTGCATTCCGTGTATGAAGGCAAAGCGGCTGAGTTCATCCCGCAGGACGGGACATGAGAGAAGAAGCGAAAGAAACACTTCGGAGGGGATGCGCAAGCCGCTTCCCGACATCTGCATGATGGCGCGAAAGGTTCCGCGTTTCAGTCCGACGGCCAAGGGCATTCCGACCATGCCTTCCCTGCCCACGATGCCAACTTCCACGCTCCTTCCATCCCGACTCAGCGCCACAATCGAGGCCATGCCCTCATTCAGAAAATAAGTGAATTCGATCTTCTCCGCCGGTTCGTGGAGGATGTGATACTGAGGAAGCGCAATCCCTTCCAAATGGGGGCGTAGCAGGTTGTACTCGTGATTCGGAAGCGAAAGCAGAATCCGGTTGCCTACAGCTTTTCCAGCCGCGTCCGAGCGCTCACCGGAGTGCAATGGTACATTCCCGGCCGATTTTGATTTTGGATGTTTCTTAACGATCGTCGTACCTCGTTAAAACATCGCGTGGCGCACAGTCTCTTGGATGCTGGCGGCCCAGTGCCGCCATCATCGCGGCAGCTGCAATTTCGGCACAAAACTTCCCGATATCGCAGCTCCCGCGCTGGGAGAACATAAGGAGAATGTTCTCGAAAGCTTCATGTTCCACTTGAACTTCGACTGACCCATTCAAACACTGCAACTGAAAGGTTATTCAGTCACCTTCCGATTCGCTTGCTTGTCCTCGGCAGGCAGAAGCGCATTCAGCATGTGATTAAGTTCAGTCCCCAAATCCAAAAATCTGGCCCGGTCTTGTTCAACCGCAATCTGGGAGCAAAGCTCGTGAATGCGATCGTTCTCGCCTCTGTTCATGCGAATCGAAGTATTACAAGATTTCCCTTACGCTGTATGTTCGCCGTCGAACGTTACTCGTCTTCCGGGTGAAGAGGGTCATTGAGCAGGTTTGCGAGCAAAACGGCAACGGCTGAGCAGTTGCACGAGGCGTTAGGGTCAGCCTTTCCTCTTCCAGACCTCCCAGTCGGTGCGAACAGAGTCGAGCATGGCCTCAGCGGCTTGATATAGCCATTTGGCTTCTTGTTTCTGTAGATGATGAAGGATGGGTTTTCGCGCCGCGGGCACGCCTAGGTGGATATTTGCGGTCTCCCATCCCATGGCGTGAAACAGGCGCAATTCGGTTTCAGGAGCATGAAGGGAGGACAATTCAATGCGCGAGCAATGAGGACCGAGGCGGCGCACGATCCAGCGCCCGTGCAGATGCACAAACGGATCCCGACACCGCACCGCGCGGTTAATGACTGTCTGATAAAAAATTTCCCCTGGTCCCTCATCATTGGAAGCTTGCAAGCTCTGCGCCCAGCTGGCAGACGATGCGACCAGCGCTTTTGCTTCACGAGCAATGCGGCCGCCACGCCATTCCGCAATGGCGACGTAACGTGCGTGACCCAGGCTTCCCAATCCGGCAACGCGATGGGCAAGTCGATATTCTATGCCGCGCTCCGGCATAAGGTGCTCAATCGCGTCGATGGCGCTGATGGGAACCTCCGTTTTCAGCGTAGGCAGATCATCCATTTTCTGCCAGAAGCGAACGGGATCGCGCAATTCATTTTCAGCGATACCTCGCAGCCATACGTGCTTTTCGCCGAGCACGAACGCGAGACCCTTTTCTTTCATTCCATGCTGGTATCCCTCAAGCAGGGTCTTGCAGATATCGGTACGCTTGAGCGGCAGTTTGCCGGCTTCAATCGCCAAATGGGCGCTGGCCGCGAGGCGAACGAGGTCGATCGTGTAGGCCATGGGCCAAGCCTCGTCAAAATCGTTCACGCCCCAGATGAGGCGCCCTTCAGCATCGCGCCACGTACCAAAATTTTCGACGTGGAGATCGCCAACCGCGAGGACCTGCGGCGCACCCGCCAACTCCGGACACAGCTGCGGCCACAACTGCGCCCAGCGGTAGTAGGTGGCGCGCAGAAACATGAAGAGGTCTGCTTTCATGCGCTGGTGCTTGAGCCGCAAGTCCTTGCGATCGATGCGGGTGCGCCGGCCGAGCCACTCTTCAAACAGGCGGGTAGCTTTGACGATGTTCATGCGGGCAACGATAAGAGCCGCAGACAGGCGAAGTCAATAAATGGCCGTCCGCAATTCGGCGTGGGCGAGGAATGAAAAAAATTCGCGGGTCAAGCAGCCCGCAAGAGCATGCAGCAAACTGCGAAGAGTTTTCGCTCTTCGCTGTTCAGCCTGTGTAAGCTAGGACCGACTGCAGCAATTCCCGGACAAATGGAGCCGGCGCAAGGTGCCGAACTCGTCAGTCCACACCCTGCGCCGGTCAGTGTGCGCCCAGAGGAGGCGCAAGCTCAATTCTTGTCTTAGGCGGTCTTGCGCTCGACAAACTCCTTTCGGACGCATGCGCTGCAATCAATGCACTCTGCGGGATCCGCAAACAACTGTCCGGCATCGTCGAAAGCCGGCTCGTTTTTTCGTGGGATGAATGCAATCGGTCGAGCCCACCTCACCGCAACGGGCATCTTTAATCCACGCATCGGTAATTACATAGGCCACGGGAAATCTCCCTGAATGCCTTCAATTCGATTGTCAGTGTAAGAGCAAAACCGGAAGCAGTCGGTGATGGCCGTCACCTTACGTTGTGAGAAAAGCGGTTGTGGGCTTTGGGGAGATGCAAGCCAACGGCAGGCTTATGGCGTTTTTTTTGTCACACAAATGGGTGACAGCCGTCACGGAACTAAAGAGTTCTCTTATGCCAGAATGTCGCCATTGAAACTAGTCCTTACTAGTTAGAGATCGCCCGGCTCCAAACCCACAGAACCCCACAGAGCCGTTACCCCAGACGGCAGGGGCCGGGCGCCTTTTGCGAAACGCACGCAGATTAGATCACGTCGCCAGCAAGGTTGTGCGATTCTCTGTGTCTACTGTGCGCATGCCCACACAGTGCCCTTATAAGTCCACACATTTCAAGTGCACATAGCTGAATAAGGCCTTTGGTTTCAGCGGCCGAATTTGGCCGTTGTAGTGCAAACCTTGCTGAAGGCAATAAACGACAGAGGCAAGGCGTGGGGTATTAGCGTATGCAAATGGCAATCACCTTCATGGCAGTGGTTGCAGGGTTGACGTTCTCTATCGCGGTGGCCTTGTTCGCGGAACAGTGGATTTTCGGGCAGGTATTCCGGCTGTTCTTCGGGCAGAATGGAGGCAGTCCTCCAGCCAAAGGCCGCGCTCTTCCGCATGCACGGTCGAAAGCCAATCGGAATTGTTGATTGAGTACAGATCCATCCACCAATGATTGCGCGCGTACAATCCTCCAGATAGGAGTCGTGCGATGAAGATTCTTAACGAATATTTGAAGTTTCATTGCAAAACCCACCGGGCGTACGTTCACATCACTCCGCAAGTGGAAGAAATTGTAGACAGGAGCGGCGTGAAAGAAGGCATGGTGCTGGTTTCGGCCATGCACATCACCGCCGGAGTTTATGTCAACGACAACGAGAGCGGGCTGATCGAAGATATTGATCAATGGCTCGAGCATCTCGCGCCATTTCGCAAGAACTACAAGCATCACGAAACCGGCGAAGACAATGGCGATTCCCATCTCAAGGCGCTTCTAATTCACCACGAAGTTATCGTTCCCATTACCGCGGGCAAACTCGATGTCGGAACCTGGCAACGGATCTTCTACGCGGAGTTCGATGGCCAGCGAGACAAGCGGGTAATCGTGAAGGTTATGGGGGAGTAAGCCGAGTATAGCGGTAAATCGTTCCTCTACAGGCGCTAAGGCGAAAGCAAGGATCGCCCGCGTGCCACACTGCTTGCCAGTACGTGCACAAATCCGTAACATCTTTCACACATGAGCGCCGACGAACTTCAGGAACTCCAGGAACACGCCGAGCATGCCCACGCCGACCCCAGCCTGGTTCCGGTTTCATTGACCATGGCGGTGCTGGCGGTGTTCGTCGCGGTCGTGTCGCTGCTCGGTCACCGCGCACATACAGAGGAAGTAGTGCTGCAGGCAAAGGCGTCAGATCAGTGGTCCTATTATCAGGCCAAAAATATCCGCCAGCACGAGGACGAATTATTTGCGGCCTCGAATAACGGAGCTACCGACGCAGCCCGACAAAAGTATCTTCAGGAAGCAGACCGGTACGGTCATGAGAAAGAAGAGATTCAAAACGAAGCACACGCACTCGAGCGGGAAGTGGGTAAGGAAAGGCGCCGTGCCGACCGCCACGATCTGGCCGAGGTTTTTCTGGAGATTGGGCTTGTGATTACTTCCATCACTCTATTATCTGGGCGGCGAATCTTCTGGCACATGGGAATCGTATTCAGCGTGATCGGAGTCGTACTGGCGGTCACCGCAGGGGTGATGCACTGACGGATGAGCCCTTCACATTGCGGCTCTCGGCAGAAATTCTCTAAGTCCAGCGAAACCACCGCAGCGCCAAGGCAAACGATATTCCACCCCATAGACCCATCACCAGCAATCGCGACCATTGATGCATGAGCGGAGTACCCTCGAGAATGCTGGTTCGCAGTGCGTCATTCAAGGCGGTCAGCGGCAATGCCTTGATCAGCGGTTGCACGACCGCAGGAAAACGCTCGTAGGAAAAAAAGACTCCGGAGAAAATCCACATCGGCATCATGACCAGATTCATCAGCCCGCTGACACTTTCGATCTTCTGTGCACGGCTGGCGGTGAGCAGCCCCACTCCGCCGAAGCACATCGCGCCGACTGCCCCGAGCAGGGTGATGGTGAAGATCGAGCCTAAGACGCGCATGTGAAAGAAAACCACGCCGAGCGCCAGCAGCAGTGCAATTTCGATGATCATCAGCACCAGGCGGCTTGAGAGCAACGCGAGCAGGAAATCTCCACGCCGCATTGGAGTCCCAACGAAGCGCTTCAGCAGCTTGCGCTGGCGCATATCGACCAGCGCGAAGCCGATCCCCCACATGCCGGAATTCATGAGGTTCATGCCGAGCAGGCCGGGAATCAGAAAATCGATGTAGCGTGAACCCGGCTCGGAGGAAATTATTTCGCTGGTTGCAACCATATCCTTTCTACCTGCCGCGGCCTGGATTGCGTCGTCCACATTGGCTCGCGCCAGCACGCTTTCCGGCCGTGCCGGATCGTACAGATAGACCAGTTTTTCCCCGTCTTGCGGTTCGATGACGACATCGTACTTTCCCAGCCGAAAGCCTTTGCGCGCAGCGGCGGCATCCTCAGTGTTGACTTTGAATTGGGCATGTTGGGACGAGCGTTGCAGCAGCGATTCCGCGTTTTGCGCACCAGCCCCCGACACGACTACAACAGATGATGCTTCGCCCGGCTTGTTGCGAAAAGCGATGCCCAGTCCGGCAGCCAGCAACAAGGGAAAAACAAAAACCCAGAACACGACCTCGGGCTCGCGCTTCATTTCCAACATGCGCGCCATCAGCAAATGCAAATATCCCGCCCAACGGCCATTGCGGCGTGGCGGACGCCCTTGTGCGTCCTTTACTTCTACGATCGGAGTCTGTTCGGCAACGCTCATGGCGGCGAACCTACCGTATTTCTGGCTTCCACTTGTTCAGGAATTCGAGCAACGCCTCGGGCGTGAGCGAGCGCGCGTCTTCGAATTCGCCATTTTGCTGGCTGACCACCACTTTCCCATTACTCTCGAGAACCGCCAGCACCGGAACGCCTTTGTCGAGCGGCGTTTGAAATTCTTTGGCGATGTCATTGTTTTTCTTGCCGTCGTCGCCGATATCGATGTGAACCACTTCATACCCCGCTATCGCGGAGGCGAAGTCGGGACGATGAAAGGCAGCGTCGAGCACGTGGCAGTCATAGCACCAGTTCGCCCCAAAAACCAGCAATACGCGCTTGTGTTCGGCAGCAGCCTTTTCCTCTGCCTCTTTTATCTCGGCTCGAGCATCGGCGTTTGCGGGATAAAGATCTTTCTTCATATCGGAGGGCTGCGCTAGAAGAGGAGAATCGGTCCTTTCCGCGCCAACGATTCGCCACTGCTCGCCCTGCTGTCGCCAGCCTTGGGCGTCGGTGATGTTCATCATCGATCCGTTGCCAGTCTGCACTTCCGCTTTGAAAATTACGCTTCCAGCCCCGGGTCTTTGCTTCAGACGGACGATTTGCAGCTTCATGCTTCGGGCCTTCAATCCGAGCCAGAAATTTATGTCGCTATCTGCTCCGCCGGTGGTGGCCTTCGCCTCAATCTCGGCTGGCGGGTCCGTGCTATAGAAAGATTTCAGCGCTGTTGCATCCCCGGCAAGGACAGCAGCCTTCCATTGATCGAGAGGCGGAAAGCCGGTGGAGTCAGCCGAGGATTGCGCGGCAGCTAGCCCTGCGCCCAAGGTTGCCGCCGCAACTGAGAGCCATAAAAGTACGATAGTTTTTTTGAATGCCATAATGTTCCTCTGAAAGTTTCACTCTTCCCGCAAATGCCTGCCTGTTAGACGAACGAAAACGTCTTCCAGACTAGCCTGCCGCGTGGTCAAATGCTCCAGCTGGCCGCCCTGTTTTTCCACCGCTCCCAACAATGCCGGAATGGCCAGATGAGGCTCTTTCACGTTCAATGCCACCATGCCATCCTCCTCCCGAACCGATTCCACGCTGGGCAGCGCACGCCAGGCGGCGAGTGCCACTCCATTGTTTCCGCTGACGACGAACTCAACCACATGGTGCCCGCCGAGGCGTTCGATCAGATCCTGGGGTGTGCCTTCGGCGATAATCTGCCCGTGATCGACAATCGCTAGCCGGTCACACAAGCGCTCGGCTTCGTCCATGTAATGCGTGGTCAGCAGAACAGTGCCCCCGGAGCGCTGGAATTCGCGGATGATATCCCACAATTGCCGACGGCTTTGCGGATCGAGGCCGGTCGTCGGTTCATCGAGAAATAAAATTTTCGGATTGCACACCAGCGCCGTTGCCACCGCCAGGCGTTGCCTTTGGCCGCCGGAGAGCTTGCCTACCCATGAGTCCGCTTTTTCCGTAAGCTGCAATTCTTCCAGCACATCGTCGGTCGAACGCGGCTCGCGATAGAAGCTGGCGAACAGATCGACGGTTTCGCGCACCGTGAGCTTCTCGGATAGACGCGTCTCTTGCAGCGAGATTCCCAGCCATTCCCGCAACTGGCGTTCATTCTCGCGCCAAGTGTATCCCAGGATCGATACCGCTCCCGAAGTTGGTTCCAGCAGGCCTTCGAGGATTTCAATGGTAGTGGTCTTCCCTGCCCCGTTCGGCCCCAGCAGGCCGAAGCATTCGCCAGTCTCGATCTCAAGATTCAGCCCACGCACGGCCTCAACTTTGCCGTCATAGGTTTTGCGCAAGTCGCGGCATTGGATGGCGGCACACATGTTGCTTGATTTTACCGGATGACGTGGGAACAGCGTGGCAAGGATAGAAATGGCCCTACATCAGTTGTGCAAACAGGCGAGAAGCGGGTTCCTCACCGGGCCTTGGGTCCCGGTGAGGCAATGACGTCCTAGATGAGGTGTTTCAGTCACCCGACGGCAGAAGCATTTCTTCCGGACTCGTCTCCGTTCGCCCTGGAACATGCGGGCAATCGCCGAGAATCGGCCGGCATGACGCGTCGAGACCGTGCGTAGGATGAACCAGCGGCTTCAGTCCAAATTGCTCGGCCTCGGTTGAGCCGGTTAGAGCGGTGGTTGAGGCCAATCCACCGCTGATGACGTGCTGCACCTGGTCGAAATATCCAGTACCGACGAAGCGCTGGTGCTTCACAGCTTCGTAGCCGTACTGGGTTTCGCGGCTGAATTCCTTTTCCTGCAAACGCGAATATGCGGTCATGCCGGCCAGCTTGTATCCCCGGGCCAGCTCGAACATACTCAGGTTCAGCGCGTGGAAGCCGGCCAACGTCACAAACTGGAATTTGTATCCCATGCGTGCGAGTTCGGGCTGGAAGCGCGCGATAGTGGCCTCGTCCAGCTTCTTGCGCCAGTTGAAGCTGGGCGAGCAATTGTAGGCCAGCATCTTCCCTGGATATTGCGCGTGAATGGCATCGGCAAACTGGCGTGCCTCTTCAAGATCGGGGTGTGAGGTTTCGCACCAGATCAGATCGGAGTATGGCGCGTAGGCCAGACCGCGAGCTATGGCTGATTCGATTCCTCCGCGAATACGGAAAAATCCTTCGCCGGTGCGTTCGCCGGTACAGAACTGGCGGTCGCGCGCGTCAATGTCACTGGTGAGAAGCGTCGCGCTGTCGGCGTCGGTGCGCGCCATGACGAGCGTCGGAACCCCCATCACATCGGCTGCCAGACGGGCGGCGATCAGTTTTTGAATGGCTTCGCTGGTTGGAACCAGAACCTTGCCGCCAAGGTGTCCGCATTTCTTTGCCGAGGAAAGCTGATCTTCGAAGTGAACGCAGGCCGCGCCGGCTTCGATCATTCCCTTCATCAGCTCGAACGCGTTCAGAGTTCCCCCGAATCCGGCTTCCGCGTCGGCTACGAGCGGAGCGAACCAAGTATCACCCGGCGCAACTTTGCCTTCCGCGTGGTGAAGCTGGTCGGCGCGTTGGAGTGCACTGTTGATGCGGCGGCAGAGATTGGGAACGCTATCGGCGGGATATAAACTTTGATCCGGATACATCTGGCCCGCATTGTTGGCGTCGGCTGCGACTTGCCACCC
>JASHQM010000082.1 GCA_030039165.1 Candidatus Sulfotelmatobacter sp.
GGCGCACGCGTGAACTTGCCCTCTGACGGCCTTCCGCCGGCATTTGTGCTCTTTGGGGAAGACGCCACTCGTATTCTCGTCTCTTGCGACTCAATCCATCTCGAGCGAATCAAACAGATAGCGGCGGAATACGGCGTCGCCGCAGAGACGCTCGGCCAAACCATTCCAGAAAGACTTGAGATTTCAGTGGACGGACATGTGGCTGTCTCAGCCGCAGTGTCCGATTTGAACGAAGTTTACGAATCGGCTTTGCAATCGGCACTTCGGGCTGATCCCGAACTGTTGGCGGCAGATTAGTGCGAGGTCGCGCAGGCAATCAAAATAACGACTTAAGAGACACGGGGCAAATGCACATTCTCGATAAATTTCACGACGAATGCGGTGTAGTCGCGATCTTCGCTCATCCCGAGGCGGAGAAGCTCGCCTACCTGGGCCTGCACGCTTTGCAGCATCGCGGGCAGGAATCTGCCGGCATCGCTACTTCCGATGGCATGACTTCCCGCGTCCACAAGGCCATGGGTTTGGTGGCCGACATCTTCACGGAAGAAGTGCTTTCCAAGATTCCCGGCACGCTCGCCATTGGCCACACGCGTTATTCCACCGCCGGCGATTCCGCCCTCTTGAACGCGCAACCCATTCTCGTGCAATCGAACAAGGGTGCGATCGCCCTCGCGCACAACGGCAATCTGGTCAACGCGCATAGCTTGCGCGCCCGCCTGGAAAGTCAGGGTTCAATTTTCCAGACCAATAGCGACACTGAAGTCATCGTTCACTTGATAGCTCTTTCGCGCCAGCAAACCCTCCCGCAGGCCATCGCCGATGCCCTGCGCCAGGTAGAGGGCGCTTTTTCGCTGGTAATGATGAGCCCCGACCGCATCATCGCCGCCCGCGATCCGCGTGGCTTTCGCCCCCTCGCCATGGGACGCGTTTCCGCGGGCAACGCTCAATCTGGCGATACGATCGTCTTCGCCTCCGAAACCTGCGCCTTTGATCTGATCGGAGCCGCTTACGAACGCGACGTGCAGCCCGGCGAAATGGTCGTCGTCAGCCCGGAAGGCGTCAGTTCTTTTTTTTATTCCACCGCCAAGCCGCAGTCGAGCTGTATCTTCGAGCACGTTTATTTTTCGCGTCCCGATAGTACGGTTTTTGGCCGCTCCGTGCAGACCAGCCGCGAAGAACTTGGCCGCCAGTTGGCCCGCGAAGCTCCGGTCGAAGCTGACGTTGTTGTCCCGGTGCCCGATTCCGGCGTGACCGCCGCCGTCGGTTACGCTGCCGAAAGCGGCATCCCATTCCGCTTCGGACTCATTCGCAATCATTATGTGGGGCGCACATTCATCGAGCCCAGCCAGAGCGTGCGCGACTTCGGCGTCAAGCTGAAGCTCAATCCCGTACGCTCGCTGCTCGAAGGCAAACGCGTCGTTTTAATCGATGATTCCATCGTTCGCGGCACCACCAGCAGGAAAATCGTTCGCATGATCCGCAACGCCGGCGCCAAGGAAGTGCACATGCGCATTTCCTGCCCGCCCACGATTTCGCCTTGCTACTACGGCGTCGATACGCCTTCAAAAAATCAACTGATCGCCGCCAACAAATCTGTCGAGCAGATTCGGCAGTACATTGGCGCTGATTCTCTGGCGTATCTTTCGCTCACTGGGCTCAAGCGCGCCTGTGGCGACGGCGAAAAGATCTCCTACTGCTCGGCCTGCTACACCGGCAGCTATCCCACTGGCGTGATTGATGTGGAAGAGATTCTGCCGGCGACGGCGCGCCGGTGACCGCTGGCAACAAATCGCAGTCTTCCCTTTAATGCATCTTCACTCAACAAGCCAATGCGCGGTCTGAACAATAAACGAATCCTCATCACCGGGGGCGCAAGCGGCATCGGCGCTGCCACGGCAGCCCGCTTTCTCGAAGAAGGCTCGCGCGTTTGTATTCTCGACCGCGACGCCAACGCTTGCGCTGTCATTCGCCATCAATTGCCCGGCATCTCTGAGGCCATCATCGCCGACGTCACCGATCTCATGCAGGTCGAAGCCGCTTTCGCCGACGCCGTCCGCGTCATGGATGGAGTCGACGTTCTGATCAACAATGCGGGCATCAGCATCCGCCACAATTTTCTCGACATCACTCCCGAAGAATGGGACCAGGTAATCTCCGTCAATCTGACCGGAGTCTTCTATGTCGCCCAGACCGCGGCACGCTACATGTGGCAGCGTTTTTCGGAGCGATCCGGCAGCGGAGTGATTCTGCAAACCGCCTCCACCAACGGCGTCATGGGTTACCCGTATTACGCCGGCTACAACGCAACCAAAGCCGGCGTGATCGAACTCACCCGCTCGATGGCGCTCGAACTCGCTCCCAGGATTCGCGTCTGCGCCGTCGCTCCCGGCTACGTACTCACGCCCATGCAGCGCGCCGAGTATAGCGAAGCCATGCTCGAAGAAGTAAACCAGAAAATCCCGCTCCGCCGCCACGCCCAACCGGAAGAAATCGCCGCGCTGTTCGCTTACCTTGCCTCCGATGACGCAGCCTACGCAACCGGTCAGGTCTACACTCTCGATGGCGGCGAAACAGCCGGGGGACTCGCCAGCCGCTAAAGCCGGCCACATTTAGAATTGTCACCGCGGCCGGAGCAATTCGTTCCCAAGGGAACGAATGCCCCGTGGAGGGACCCTGCGTTGTCCCTCACGGCAAACCGTCATTTACCTTCGTGCAAATCTCGCCGCCAGTCTCGCCATTCGCACTACGCGATATAACGGAAACAAATATTTCGGCAGCCGCAACATCTCCCATTCTCCCGGGCCCGGGGTGAAAGCCAATCTCGTCACAAATCGCCAGCGGTCCATTCGCCGCTCCCGCAGGCTCATCATCAGGCGAAAATAAGAAGTTCCAATCTCGTTATACGAATCAGCCGCCTGCATTTCTCTGGCGAACCGATTGGCAAATTCCTGCGCTGCCCGATCCTCGCCGATCACAGCGCTCACAATTTCAGGTATCGGCGCATCGAGCAGCCGATTCGTCATTAACAGCGTTACATGCAGAATGCGCTCGACTCCAAGTTCGCGCGCCTGCCTCTGTACCCACTCCCAATTCAAATTGCCTCGTCTCAGAATCTGCGCGATGTCACACACCCAGATCAGCCGCTCCCAAACATGCTTGGCGGCATGAATGGAAAGCACCAGCAGCAAGTCCTCCGCCGAAGGAGTCTTCACCTTTCGTCCCCCGGCTTCAACTTCTACAGCCCGGTCAAACAGGCCCTCAATGTCGAAGTCGACCGTATAGAATCGCGGTTCGAGCGCCCATTGCAGCTCGAGCAGGTTTTTCGCCGTGGGACTGTCAAACGTGCACTCGTACCCCGAGTCCAGATATGCTTTCTCGGCTGCGTGCGGAATTGCCACCCGCGGCGTATAACCCAGTTGCCGCACCGCCTCTTTCATCCGCATGGCGTCGCTCTTTCGCACGAGTACATCCAGATCCCCGGCCTGCCGCAGCGCCATATCTCCGTAGTAGGCCTCTGAGAGCACGATGCCCTTGTACGGAATCAACTCGATCCCCAGCGCGCTGGCGCAATCCAAAACCCGGAACAGTTCACGCGCCAGAACCAGTGACTTGCGAACATTGCCCTCGTAACTTCGCCGCAGGCCGGCAAGCACATCTTCGGGAACATCGCTGCTCAACTCTGCGAGGCTCTCATAAAGCAGCGCGGATGTGCCGTGATGATCGGCAAACCCAGCCACCGTACCCCACTCCACAGGGACATGCAGCGCCCGCAGCAGTCGTGAATGCCCATCCTCGCTCGCATTCCCCGAACTGGCAGCCAGCAGCAGCTCCCATTCCGCGCACGCTTGAGCAGCCGCTGGACTGGCCAAAACTGTGGATGAATCGGTCACGAGAGTGGGGTTACCCGCGTTACGCAATGGGATTTCTGCCATCCGGCCCGATTCATATTAACAGTGCAACCAGGGCAGGAATCATCGCTAACCGGAACCCGCTAATCTCGGGATAATAAAGTAACCTGCAGCCCATACTGCCTTGTCCTGCCCTTGCACAAATGTTCAGCGGCAAGCGTTCTTTCGTAACCTCGTGTCAGTCCCGGCGAGCTGCCATACTTGGCCCGTCATGTCTGACATGCCAGAAACCTCTGCGCTGCCCGCCGGCGATGCAGCCGCTGCAGCCGCACCTGCTCTAAGCCCGGTCACCGCCAGTTCCCCGGCAACTCTCGGGAACGAGAACGGTCGCCCGTTTCGCGTCAAACTCCGAGGATCCGTGCTGGCTCTGATGCGCCTGCCCAACCGCCGTGAAGTGCAGGGCAAGCTGCATCAGCTTTCCGTGACCGGCGGCCTGCTGAATCTCGAAACCACGCTCGACGAAAAACTCGAAGTCGAATTGATTTTTCACCTCGGCGAAACCACCATCCGCGAAAAAGCTCAGATGATGTTTCCCATGTGGGCCACCCAGGGTTGGCTCCAGCCCTTTCGCTTTGTCGATTTGAATGAGGCCAGCCGCGGCGAGCTGGAAAAAAATCTGCTGCAATTCGTTCAGGCCGCACAGGGCCAGACCGCCTGAAGTCCCCTCGTCTGCTCAACAACTCCGGAACAGCATATTCTCGTAATAAAAAAAGGCCGCGCGGCGGCGGCCCATTTTTTGCCAAATCATGCTGAAAATTATTTGCTGGCCTTGATCACTCCAAATGTCCCGCTCAGGTTATTGTTCGGTCCTGCCGTAAAGAAGAGCTCGTTGGTCGCGCCGTCCTTCGACGTACCGCCGCCAAATTCGATTCCCCATAGTTGGTCGATCTCAATGGGGCTCCCGCTGGTATCCGTGATCGTGCCCACGAGCTGCCCGGTCACGATGTTGTATCCATGAATCGTTCCGGTTTTGTTGGTGTTGTTCGAAACCAGCAATGTATTGCTCAGCGCGCCAAAGTTGCTGGGAGCCGCTGCAAAGCCCCAGGGCTGGTCCAGATCGTGGTTCGAAATCAGTCTCTTCACCATCACGCCGCTCTCGGTAAAAATGTCGACATACCCGCCACCACCTCCCGAATTGGCGGCAAACGATACGTAAACCAACCCGTTGATATCCTGCACGCCGAACACGCTGAATCCCGCCGGCACTGTGCTGTCTGTCAATGTGCCGGCCGGGTTGAAGTTGCCATCGTAAACATCCACCTTGTTGTTCCAGTTATCCGCGGCATAAAGAAAATTGTTCGACGCATAGCTCGTGATCGCCAGCCCCGTGTAAATCGCGTTCGAGCTGGAGTTATTGACTGCAATGATCGCCGAATTCAGATTCGATTGCGGCGCCCATCCGCTGATCGTTCCATCCAGCGTGGCAAACAGGAAGATCGACGGCCATCCCTCGACATTGAATTGCTGCGACCCGTTAAACACGATTCCCGTCGGCGATCCCGTCCCGCTGCCGCTCACCGGGGGAACCACGACTTCCAGCCCCTGCTTGTTTCCATTACCGTCATACAGCGTCGACCAACCCGTGCCCTCGTCGCTGATCCAGAAGGGATCACCCGGCCCGTGTGCTAATCCCCACGCATTCACCAGCAGCGGGTCGGTGTGCTTCGCCTGCCCTGCCTCGTTTGAAACCAGATTTGTGAGCGTATATTGCCCCAGCGCCGCGCTCGAAACCAGCATTAGCGCCAGACCGCATACGACGAAACCAATCTTGCCACGCATAAATTCTCCTCTCGGGGCACAGTCAGAGGCAGGGGCACGGCGAGGAGCCTGTTCAATGGGGCTGATCCGCAGCTTCTCCGACGGCTGCCGACTGCAGCCTAGAATCACACCCCTTGGCTGTTGTCACCGCCGTGTCACAACTTTGCATAATTGTTGTCATCGGCAGCTCAGCCCGAGCAGGGCAATGTTGTAACCTGACCTGTAGTGAGGTCAGGAGCGCAACCACATCCCATGTCGTTCTACGAAGATTTGGTTTTCTGGGAAGTCGATTGCCAGCGCGACTTCATGCTGCCCGGCGGTAAACTTTACGTTCCCGGCGCTGAGCGCCTCCTGCCCAACCTTCGCCGCCTCGTCGATGCGGTCCGCGCCCACGGCATTCTTCTGATTTCTCATGGCTGCTACCACACTCCGGACGACCCGGAATTCGCCACTTTCCCTCCGCACTGCGTCAAAGGCACTCCCGGTTCGGCAGTCGTGCCCGAAGCTCTGGGCGAAAAAGTCTTTACTGTTCCGAACGAGACTAGCGCTGCGCTGCCCAAAGATCTCTCGCAATACCAGCAGATTCATCTGGAAAAACAGACCCTCGATATCTTTGAAAGCCGCCATGCGGAAGACCTGCTGGACCGCCTGGGCAAAGGCGCGACGTTTGTTGTCTTCGGAGTTGTCACCGAGTTCTGCGTCCGCCTCGCCGCCAAAGGGCTGCTCGACCGCGGCCGCCGCGTCTGCGTCGTCAAAGATGCCATTGAAACCCTCAATCCCAAAGATGGCAATCGCGCCCTCGCCGAGCTCCTGGCTCTCGGGGCCAAATTCATTACAACCGGCGAAGCGGTAGAGATGGCGAGCCGCTCGGCCTCACTCAGAAAACCGTAGTGAATCACCTATGCTGTTGATCAGCCGAAGGAGCTTCGATTGGCGCGCGCCAGGTTACGCCAATCTCGGCACAAGACAACAAACCTTACGTTCTTGCCCGATTCTTGATCCAGATCGGCGTACCTAGAAATCCGAACGCTTTGCGAATCTGATTCTCCAGAAAACGCTGATAGGCGAAGTGCAGCTTTACCGCCCGGTTCGTGAACAGAATAAACGTGGGCGGGGCGACCGAAGCTTGCGTCATGTAGAGAATTCTTACGCGTTGCCGCATAGGGACAGAAGCACGATCGAAATCCACGTGTTCGATGAACCGGTTCATCGCCGAAGTCGGGATGCGCTTGCGCCTTTCCGCTGCAACTCGCTCCAGAAGGGGGAACATCTTTTCAACACCCCTGCCCGTCTGCGCCGAAATGAAAACCGCAGGAGCATAACTTAGAAATTTCAGGTCGTGGCGCAGGCGCTCTTCATAGGCCGTCTGGTCGCCGGGGCGCTTGCTTTCGCGCATACGCTCGGCCTTCGATGGCCTGCCCTTTTTCAGCATCCCATCGCGAACAAGATCCCATTTATTGACGACGATGATCACACTGCGCCCGCTTTCATGCGCGTATCCGGCGATCGCCGCATCGAGCTGGCTCACCCCTTCGGTCGCGTCGATCACCAGCAAGGCGATGTCGGCAGCTTCCAGATGCTTGCGCGCCATCACTACCGAAAGCTTCTCCGCCATCAGGCGAGTCTTGCCCTTGCGCCGGATACCCGCCGTATCGATAAAGCGAAATGTCCGGCCATCGCGTTCCATAACTTCATCCACCGCATCGCGCGTAGTGCCGGGAATCGGCGAAACGATAGCCCGCTCGCTGCCCGTCAGCCGGTTCAGCAGCGTAGATTTGCCCACGTTGGGATGCCCGATGATAGCGACTTTAACTTCTTTCTCCGGTGGATGATCGCTGGCCGCCCGCGGTCGGTCGTTAGCCGTTGGTCGTTGATCGTTTGCCACCAAGTCCGCCTCTGTGCTCTCACTGGCCTCTGTGGTTGCGGTTTCAAAAGCGAGAGCCTCCAATATCGCATCCAGCAGATCGTCTACTCCGCGGCCATGTTCGGCGGAGATGGGGAACATTTCCCGAATGCCAAGGCGATGAAAATCTTCGATCAGCAGCGACTGCTTTTCGCTATCGATTTTGTTGACCGCAACGAACAGCGGCTTGCCGGTTTTGTGCAGCAGGCGCGCGAGTTCGAGATCGGGGGCGGCCAACTCGCTGCGCCCATCAACCACCATCACGATCGCGGCCGCCTGCTCAAGCGCCACCCGCGCCTGGCGAAAAATCTCCGCTGGAATCAAGTCTTTTTCTTCCGGCAAAATGCCCCCGGTATCGACGACGCGCAACTGACGCCCACGCCACTCCGCCGTCTCGTACAGGCGGTCGCGCGTGATTCCCGGCTCGTCTCCTACAATGGCACGGCGCGATCCGACAATGCGGTTGAAAAGCGTCGACTTGCCGACGTTGGGACGCCCGACGATCGCGATCGTGGGAATTGAAGCCATGAATTTAGATCTTGACACAGATTTTCTTAAATTCTAAAATTTAGATGTTATTTAGACTAAACAAGGTAGCACGATGAACATTTTAGTTGCTGACGAGGCCTGGCTTGCCATCGCGCTCTTGCACCGCGAACATCCGAATGCGGAAGACTTCAGCCTCGATGAAATCCGTGAGCGTTCGCTGAAAGAATTCCACGATCGCAGGCCGGGGGTCTCGCAGCACATTGTCAGTCATTGCGTCGCATCAAACCCTCCTAACCCTGCCCAGTATCGCATGCTGCACAGTACGGCGAGGGGGCGGCGCCGGTTGTACCGGCGAGGTGACCCGGTGCATCCCGGGCGCAGGGGGAAGCTGCATCCCGAGAAAAGAGATATTCCGGAACGCTATTGGCCGCTGGTGGACTGGTACGTTGAAGAGTACGACCGCAACGGCGGAAGTGCGCCGGGATCGAGCAATCCCGCAATTCTACTGGGGTTCGTGGGGCTGATTCCTGCGTACGATCTGCAAAAAATGTCGGAAGCGATCGCCTCTGCATGTGAACGGGTCGACACTCATGAGTGGTAAGGCGCTGGTGGATACGAATGTGGTCATCGCGCTCTTCGCTGGCGAACCGGCAATTGTTGAGAGTGTGCAACGCCAGGCAGCCGTCTTCCTCTGCGCCCCGGTGCTGGGCGAGTTGCGCTACGGAGTTCAGGCGTCCGCGCGGGTGGATAGCAATTTGACGCGGCTGGATGAGTTCGCCAAAGCTTTGATCGTGTTGCCTTGCGACGCCCAGACCGCGGCTTCGTACGGTAATGTGAAATTCGACCTGCGCAGGAAAGGGCGCCCAATTCCCGAGAATGATGTATGGATTGCCGCCATTGCGCGGCAGCACGGACTTACTCTGCTTACCCGCGATGGGCAC
Source organism: Candidatus Sulfotelmatobacter sp. (assembly GCA_030039165.1). Taxonomy (GTDB): domain Bacteria; phylum Acidobacteriota; class Terriglobia; order Terriglobales; family Acidobacteriaceae; genus Sulfotelmatobacter. The sequence continues at coordinate 9,000 of JASHQM010000082.1, forward strand.
TTTCGTGAGATCGAGGGAGTGGCGGTAGAGATCGTCTAATCCCCTCCGCCTTGTCTATCACGACGAATCGATGCCCAATCGCTAAGGCGAATCGCTCTTCGTGTCGGCGTGCTTGGCCTTTTCACCTTCGCCTCAAAGTGGGCGAGCGCGTCCCTGAGCCGCGATAAGGCGGAACTCGTATGATAGAGACTCCCGTGTCTCTTGGTTCCAAACCCGTTCCGTCCTTGACATCGGCGCGATCGGCGCTCCAGCCCGAAAGCACGTCGCTCTATCAGTTTTTTGCTCCCGGCGGAGTGTTGTCGCGCACCCATCCCGCCTACGAATTCCGCCGCGGCCAGTTGCAGATGGCTGAAGCCGTCGAGCAGGCCCTCGCCCAAAAGCGCCACCTGATTATCGAGGCAGGAACCGGCACGGGTAAGACATTGGCATATTTGCTGCCCGTAATTCGCTCAGGCAAGCGCGTCATCATTTCCACCGGCACGAAGAACCTGCAGGAGCAGCTTTTTTATAAAGATGTTCCCTTTCTGGAGAAGGCACTATTCGAAAACCATGTGGGTAAAGCCGCCTCGGCTCTCCTGCCGGCGCAAAGCCCCGGCAATCTCTCGGTCTGCTACATGAAGGGCCGCAACAATTACCTGTGCCGCAAAAAACTCTACGATCTTACCGGCCAGCCCGTTCTGACAGGGCTCGAGGAAATTGAACAATACCGCGCCATCTCTGCCTGGGAAAAAACCACCTCAACCGGCGACCGTGCCGAACTGGCCGAGCTTCCAGAAACCAGCGCCTTGTGGCACAAGCTCGACGCGCGCGCCGAAGCCTGCATCGGCCAAAAATGCAGCGAGTGGGAGCGTTGCTTTATCACCGAGATGCGCCGGCGCGGCATGGAAAGCGACATTATTATCGTCAACCATCACCTGTTCTTCGCCGACCTCGCCATCAAGCTCCAGGCCGATAACGCGCCCGATGCAGGCATTCTGCCGGAAGCGGCAGCCGTGATTTTCGACGAAGCGCACGAACTCGAAGACGTGGCCGGAAACTACTTCGGCATTTCGGTCAGCAATCTGCGCGTGGAAGAACTGGCGCGGGATGTCGAGAGTTGGCTGCAACGCAATCACAAAATGTCGGCCGCGCTCTCGGGAGCGGTTGGCAGCTTGCGAGACCGCTCGCAATTCTTCTTCTCTCTGCTGCCGCCCGGTGATGGCCGTTTCGCCTTCGAAAGCCGCCGCGAATTTCTCGAAGAGAACGGGGACGAATTTCTCGCGTTCAACCAGGCGCTCACTCGCCTGGCCTCCGAGTTGAGCGGCCTGCCTGAAAAGCCTGAAGAGATTTTCAATTTTGCGCGCCGCGCCGAAGAGCTTCAGGTGCAACTGCGCTACGCCATGGAATCCGAAGATCGCAACACCGTTTTCTGGATCGAGCGCCGAGGCGGGCGAGCCGCCAACCGGGAAGGCCACGGCTTCAGCCGCGCCGATCAATCAAACACGAAACTCCGGGCTTCAATCCCTGAGCGTTCCTTCGGAAATCGACAAAACGTTTTTCTTCAGGCCACGCCAATCGATGTCGGGCCCATCCTGCGCGAATGTCTGTGGTCGAAGCTCGAGTGTGCCGTGCTCACATCGGCCACGCTCGCCGTAGGTGGTCATTTCGACTACGTCCGCCAACGGCTGGGCCTGGAACAGGCGCGCGAGTCGGTGCTGCCATCCCACTTTGACTACACGCAGCAGGCGCTGTTTTATGTTCCTCCGGATTTGCCGGATACGCGCACGCCGCAATTCACCGCCCAGGCCGCCGAACGCATTCGCAGCCTGCTTGAGATTACACGCGGCCGCACCTTTGTGCTTTTCACCAGTTATGCGCAGATGAACGAAATCTATCAACGCCTGCTCGGAGACCTCCCTTATCCCATGCTGCGCCAGGGCGATGCGCCGAAAAGCGCGCTGCTCGAGGAATTCCGCTTGACTCCCAACGCGGTTTTGTTTGCAACCTCTTCCTTCTGGCAGGGTGTCGACGTGCAGGGTGACCAGTTGAGTTGCGTCATCATCGACCGCCTGCCGTTTGCCGTGCCCACCGATCCGGTAGTGGCCGCGCGCGTAAAGGCAATTGATGCCGACGGTGGTAACGCGTTCTTTCAGTACCAGGTCCCATCGGCGGTGATTACGCTAAAACAAGGCTTCGGGCGGCTGATTCGCTCCCTCCACGATCGCGGCTTGCTGGTGCTGCTCGATAACCGCATTTTGAAGAAACAATACGGACGCGTTTTCATCGACAGTCTGCCGGATTACAGAAAGACCACCGAGATGCAGGTAGTGGAAGAGTTTTTCGGCGTAGAGCGTGCCCGGCTCTAGCCGGATTTCAGCAAAATAAACCACGCGACTTCCAGCACCAAAGCTCACTTCGAGGTCGCATTGAAATCGGCCACTCCGACCTTCACCACCGTGCCCCGCGACCGGGGCCTGGTTTCTTCCGGTTTTTCTGGCTTCGGTTTAGCCTCTGCAGGTTTAGTCTCTTCGGCCTTCTGCTGTTCGGCCTGGCCAGCGGGTTTGTTCTCAGCTTTCTTTTCTGGCTCGGGAGGCGGTGCTGGCTTCTCGGTCCACACCCCATAGACCTTGCCACCGTAAGCCGCCAGTCCGCTGTAGTCGCCGAAAAAGACTCCGCCGGCTTCGAACGCATCGGTCGTCCACGCGTAGTTCTCAAAACTCGCGCCGCCGTCGGTTGAGCGGGCCAGGGTAACGGTTTGTTTGCGGCCTTGCGGGTCGCCCCGGCGGTCGTAGAAAATCACATTCGCCGAACCATCGACTGGATCGACGGCGAGCCATTGAAAAAATTTGTCTGCTCCGTCGTGAACGGGATCGTTATTCACCCGCACCGGAGCGCTCCACTTCCTGCCGCCGTCGCTTGAAGTTGCGCAGAAAACATCGAGGTCGCCGTTGCGGTAATCGCTCCAGGTGACGTAGAGCTTCTGGTTGTGCGCATCAATCGCGATCTGCGGGAAGCCGTTCGCCCGTTCTAGCGTTTGTATGGCGAACATAATTGGAGCAGTGTGTATGATCGGGCGGGCGCGCGAAAAAGTTGCGCCGCCATCCCGTGACACGGTGAACATAATGTCATCGTCCTGGCTCCAGATGGCGTATAAGCGGCCGTCCGGCCCGACCGCACCATCGAACCCCTCGGCTGCGCCGTTGTCATCGCGCGGCAACCCGGGATGGCGATCGATCTCAATCGGCGCGGACCAGGTTTTGCCATCATCCGTTGACCGTGACAGCACCATCTGTGAATCGGCGATGCGCCAGCGCGTCCAGCCCACGTAGAGATTCCCCGCATAACGGCTTTTGCTGGTGTCGGCCACGATGTAGGGCTTGTCTTCAAAGGGAATGCCCGGCTGTGTGGGCTGCTCGGCAACGGGAATGTGATCGGCCTCCCACGTCTTTCCGCCATCGAGAGACCGGCGCACGAAGATGCCATTGCGGCTCGCTCCATGCGCCCAGTAGTTAAACGTTCCCAGCTTGTCGAACGCGATATAGCAGACGAACGCGTGCCCCTGATTGTCGAACGTGGTAGAGACGTCGCCGGAGACTTTGTAGTTCGCGGGCGCAACCTTGTCGGCTGCTTTCCACGAGCTCCCTGCATCCTCGGAATACGATGCGTGAACGTTGTCCTGAAAAACGGCAACCACCTGCCGTGGATTATTAGGATTGACCGCCACCGAAGGCTCGGTGAAAAAACCCGGCTCCGGCGTCAAAGCAAAGACTTCCGCGCCGGGAGCTTTGGGCAGAGATTGCGCCTGAAGCCGTTCGGCAGAGTTGAGCGTTAGAACAATGCTGGAAATCAACAGGGCAATAGCGGAAGTTAGCATTCGCATCGGAGACACTCTTAGTTGAAGTTGGAGTGAACTGGAGATTGTCTCATGCGAGAGGCACTTGCTCGACTGAAACGCAGCTGGGCTAAACGATAACCGTTGAGCAGGTATCCGGGTCGAACCTTTTGTCGATGAAACTTGCGGAAGTGCTAGCTGTTGGAGGCGGCGTTGTCGCTGACCCGGATGGTGAAGTTCACCGTGATGCGGGCCTTGGTTTCAACCGGCTGTCCGTTTTGCAGGAGGGGTTTGAAGTGCCAGTCCCGCACGGCCTGCTGCGCTGCCGATGCGAGAATTGCCGGGCCGCTGACCACATGCAGATTCTCGATCGTGCCGTCGGCGCCAACGATAGCCTGCAGGATCACTGAACCCTGCACCTTGGAATTGTTCCCGAGCGTCGGGTAGATGGTGCTGATGCTCTGCTGCAACTCGGGAGCGGCCATCGCGGAAAGCCGCTCGCGCTCAGCGGCGCTTACCGGCTGGCCTTCCGTGGTAACCGAAATCTGGTTGCTGCCGGGATGAACCGTGTTGTGCTTGTCGCCGGCAACCACTTCAACATCCATCGGCGGAAGCGGTACCCGGCTGGTGGCGACAATTGGAGAATCCGCAGTGGCGCTGGCGGCTGGCGGCGCGGCAACGGGCGTAGCGGCTGATTTTGCGCTTTCTCTCGTGGCAGCTTGGTGCTTCACAACCGGCTCGCTCACCGGCTCTGCCGCAATCTTCGCGGGCGCAGCCGCCTTGCTTACGGGCTGGGAAACGACTGCATCGGATTGCAGTGACTGATCGGAACCGAACCAGAACTCGCGATCCTTTACCAGAACCGCGACCAGCAGAACCAGCAACATGGAAAGCGCGACCAGCAGGCGGATGTTCTGCTTGTTAGCGAGCCCGCCTCTGCTTCCGGCCACCGTTCCTGGGTCCATCCAGTGCATCTTCGTTATTTACGATATTCGCCCCGGCCGCGTTATGGCACAATGGCACGAACCGGGAAAATTATGGCCCGACTGTGCTAGGCCGCCTCGCCGGGCTCTCGTTCCTCCCCCAACGGAGTTTTCGAGCTCTCAGAAAGACTCCGAAAACACGCTGGCTCTCGCCCCACGAGCCAATCTTTGCTATTCATGAGTCGATTTTTACTACTACCGCGTTGTAGTAGTGGAGTCGGGCTTGCAATACTTTGCGGTAGCAGACTGTAGAATACGGAGGCCTCGGCATCGGTCTCAGGAACATCCCCATGAAAACAAAGACCTTACTTCGATCGACTGCCAAATCACTCAGGCTCGCCGGCCCTGTGGGTTTCTGCCTCGGAGTGATCGTCATGGCTTGCTGCTCGGTGCTCGCCGCCCAGAATGTCGTATTGACAGGTTCATTAGGCGGGCGAATCTCGGACCAAAGCGGCGCGGCGGTACCGGAGGTCTCGGTGCGTTTGCAGAACCTCGCCACCGGGGTGCAGGAATCTGCCGAGACAAACCATGCCGGGCTTTACCGTTTCGCCGAGCTCACGCCTGGCGCCTACTCCATTACGGCCACTCTCAGGGGATTTCGCGATGTGCAGATCCTGACACGAGTGCTCGTGGGGAACAATACGCTGCAGGACATCACCCTGCAGGTGGGAGCGGGTGCCGAGACCGTCAAAGTCACCGGCACGCTGCAACTGCTGCGGCCCATGGAATCGTCTGCCAGCACGGTGCTGGAGCGCTCGCTGACTGAGGACTTGCCGCTCAATGGGCGAAAGTATACGGATTTTATGACTTTGACGCCGAATACCAGCTATGACGGCGATACTGGCCTCGTGAGCCTCGCTGGGCAGCAAGGTGGCGAAGATTCCGGATACGCCAACGGAAATGGGTCAACCTCATTTACGGTGGATGGGAGCAACGCAACCAATAACTACTTCTCCGACATCGTCGGCCGTTACCGCATTCCTTATCTCTACGGCGAGGACTCGATCGAGGAGTTTCAAGTTGTCGTCAGCCCCTACTCTGCCATCTACGGAGGCGCCGCTGGCTTCCTGAATGCGGTGACGCGGTCCGGCGGTAACGTTTTTCACGGCAGCGCCTTTTACTACAACCGGAACTCTTTCTTCGGCGCCAACGACGCCCTGGATAACGCTGCCGGCAACCCCCGGCCGGCGGATTCTTTGCAGCAATTCGGCGTGGGCGCGGGCGGGCCGATTGCGCGAAACCGTTTGTGGTTCTTCGTAGATTATGAGCAGCAACTTCGGAACTTCCCTCTACCGGTAATCAACCAGGCATTGGTGACCACGCAGCCGGGTTTCTTGTCTTCGAATTTTGGCATCCCGGACGGAACCGCTCTTCCACCGCCCAACCGTCCACTGCCGCTGCCCGGCAGCGATACTGCGCCGGATGCAACCAATCCCACGTATCTCCAGCAGGTATCGAATGCGATCAACGCGCTGGACTTGAACCTCGGTACCGCGGCTAGGAAGGGCAACGACCTGGTGCTCACGCCCCGGCTGGACTATCAGCCCGGTGCTCGCGATGGCTTATTTCTGGCATTGAATCTAAACCGTTTCAACTCGCCCGGAGGCGTGATCATCGATCCGACCGTCGGAAACTACGGATTGCAAAGTTTGGCCAATGCCTACGTGCGCACGTTTGAAACCACCCTCGGATGGACGCACACATTTTCTTCCCGGCTGCTCAACGAATTTCACGCCGGCACATCGCAAGACAACGAGATCGCGACCCCCACCGGGTTGGCTCCGAACACGCCCACGATCGTGCTCGATAGCCCTGCAGCGTTCATCATGGGGAACAACGCCTTCTCCATCGGAAGAGTTTTTGAGAGGCAGTATTCGCTGTCCGACCGTATTGATTACGTCATTGGCAGGCACACCTTGCAATTTGGATTTGACTGGAACCGCTCGTGGGATGCCGATACCGACGATGGCGGCGCCGACCCCAATGAGGCTCTCGATTTCGGTTCGCCGCTTGGCTTGTATGAATTTTCCAATCTCGAGGATTTCGCGCTGGGCGAGTACAACACCTTCAGCCAGGCGTCAGGAAACCCGACTTTTTCTTTTGCCGTTCCTTATTACGGATTCTATGTACAGGATACATTCCGCGCTTTGCCGCAGCTGACTCTGGAAATGGGTCTCCGTGAAGACTTCCAGGTATATCCCCAGCCGAAAGAGAATCCTGCCTTTCCGCTGACCGGCCAATACCCGAATCAGTTGCGGCGTATTGCTCCGCGCTTCGGCTTCGCCTGGCAAGCGGCGGCGAAGACCGTAGTCCGCGGCGGGTTCGGTGACTTCTACACCAACATGAACGGCCTTAACTACCGCAATGCTGTAATCTCCAACGGTTTGCCCTCACAACAGTCCGAGGTGAATTCCAGTTACACCTCCGGTGCACCGAATGCACAGGCGCCCAGCTTCCCAACCATTCTTCCGGCGAATTCTCCGCTGTTTTCCGCATCGCCCGATATTTCCCTGATTGCACCGAACTTCCGGGCTCCTTACATTCTGCAGGCGAGCCTGCAGATCGAACGCGAGATCGACGAGAACACCACAGTCAGTCTCGGCACCATGTGGAACCACGGCGTGCACATTCTCTCGGGCAGCGCCTACGATTTGAACCTCAATCCGTTGCAGGGCATAACCACCTACATCGTTTGTCCGCCAGGTGCAACAACTGCTCCGTGCACCGGGCCCGCCTACGTCCTGCCCAACATGGACAACAATCTCCTCACCGAGGGCCGCATCAATCCCAATCTTGGCCAGATCAACGAGCTGATCAGTCCCGCGCAGAACTATTACAACTCCTTCTTTGCGCAGTTGCAGCGCCGCATGTCCCACGGCTTATCTCTGGAGGTCTCCTACACCTTCGCCAAGAGCATCATGCTCGATGGCATGGATTTCAGTAACCAGTTCGATTTCGGTAACACCCACGCGCCTTCGCTGCTTGATCAGCGCCATCGCCTGACGGTCGCCGCCGTGTACCTGCCCAGGCTGGAACGGTTCGCGCCTTCTGGAGTGGCGCACGCCTTGCTTGAAGAGTGGAAAGTTAGCGCCATCATGGAGTTTTCATCCGGCCGGCCTTATGCCGGTTTGTTGAGTCCGGCATGTACGAGTGCAACGCTCTCGTTCAGCAATTGCGGTGGCGCCAACGACAACCTGAACGATACGGCGTTTAATCAGGACACCGCCAACACGGCAGGCGGCATCAACGGCGCCGGTCCCACACCCGGCATTGGCTTGAATTCGTTCTATGGGCCGTGGTTGGAGCGGATCGATCTTGGGTTGTCGCGCACCGTTGCCGTCCGCGAAGATAAGGAGATCGAACTACGCGCGGACGCCTTCAATTTGTTTAACCACGCCAATTATTATGTGCAGAATGGCGACGGCATCAATCAACTGCAATACAACCCTATCGGCGCGAACTGCGGAGACGGCATGACCCTGAACCAGACCTGCTATCTGGTGCCCAACTCCGGGCCCGGTAATTTCGGCGCTTTTCAGGAGATCAGTCCCAACGGGCTGCCGCGTGTATTGCAGTTCTCCGCTCGATTTACTTTCTGAGTCTCCCCACCAGCCGGCCCGCCGCGATACACTCAGGGTTTCCCTTTGCCATATTTATTGGACAATGAAATACGAAGCCATTTTGGTAGTTTCCTTCGGCGGGCCGGAATCGAGAGAAGACGTTATTCCCTTTCTCGAAACTGTGCTGCGTGGCCGCAACATTCCCCGCGAGCGCCTGCTCACCGTCGCCGAACACTACTACCATTTCCAGGGCAAGAGCCCGATCAATCAGCAGGTGCGGCAGTTGATCGCCGAGCTGGAGGACGAATTAAAACGCAACGGTCCGCAACTGCCCATCTATTGGGGAAACCGCAACTGGCGCCCATTTTTGGCCGCAACCTTGCGGAAGATGAAGCAGGATGGCGTTGCGCGCGCTCTCGCCTTCGTGACTTCGGCCTACAGTTCTTATTCGGGATGCCGGCAGTATCGCGAAGATATTGCCCGCGCACAAGCCGAAGTCGGACCGGGCGCGCCGAGTGTCGACAAACTGCGCCCGTTTTTTAACCATCCATTATTCATAGAAGCCACCGTCGATCGGGTGCGGGATGCGCTGAATTCCCTTCCCCAAAATGTCCGCCACAGCGCGCAGATTGTTTACCTGGCGCACAGCATTCCGCTTTCCATGGCCACCACAAGCGACTATGTGAAGCAGCTCGAAGAGGTGCGCAGGCTGGTTTCGACCGCACTCGGGCAATCAAATGACGCTCTGGTTTACCAAAGCCGCAGCGGCGCGCCCGGCCAGCCCTGGCTCGAACCCGATATCCTCGACTACCTGCGAAAGGTAAAATCCGAAAATCGCGCATCGGCGCTGGTGCTGGCGCCCATCAGCTTCGTCTCCGACCATATGGAAGTTTTGTATGACCTCGATATCGAGGCGAGGCACTTATGCGATTCGCTGGCCCTGCCCATGACAAGAGCCAAAACGGTTGGCGTCCACCCCAAATTTATTGCCATGATCCGGGAATTGATTCTGGAACGAACCAATCCGCAGCAAGAGCGCCGAGCGATTGGCCAATTGCGGCCACGGCCCGATGTTTGCGCCGAGGATTGCTGCCCCGCGCCGCAGTCGATGCAACCGCCACAGCCCACAACACAGGCCACAAAAGATAGAAGCTGACTACACCGAACTCGGAACCTTGGGCCGCTCGAAGTCTGTCGCTTTCGGTTGACCTTCCACCCGGTGCATGGTCTCAAGAACGGTCTCGATCACGCAATCGTTGCCGATCGCGGTGTTGATCATCACGTGGTAGAGCGAGCGCGTTGGCCAGTCGGCAGCGAAGTAATGCTTCACGAAGGCGACCCGCTCGCGGTCGACGGTATCGACCAGCAGGTCGGCATCCCCCTCCGAAGCCCCATCGTGCACCAGGCGGCGAACCTTCTCGGCGCGCGGAGCGTAGAGAAAAACGTGGAACGCATCTGCCTGTTCGCGAAAGAAGAATGGCGCACCCCGGCCAACGATAACCGCATTCCCTTCCTGGGCAATTCGGGGAGCAATCTGCTCCATGAGAGAAACCATGCGGTCAGCGTCGAATATCTGCGCCGCAAGGGGTGAGCTGCGTTCGTAGCTGCCGCGCCAGAATGCCTTCGCCAGGCGGTGAAAGGCGCTATCCATGCGGCCCTCGCAGCGTCTCACGGCCGAGAGATCAACGCCCGCCATGCGCGCCACTTCTTGTGTGAGGAGCTGATCCCAGAGTTTCCATCCCAGCCGCTTTGCCAGTTCGGCGGCGATTTCGCCTGCGCCACAGCCGTATTCGCGCTCGACCGTGATCAGCCTGAACATCCTGCCCTCATTTTACCGCGCTCTAGTGTACCGCCATTCCCCCGGCCGGCTTCGATTTTCTGATGAGGAACACCAGCGGCACCATCAGCAGAATGGCGATCCCGAGAAGCCGGAAATCGTCGATATAGGCCAGCATGCTCGCTTGCCGCTGTACCGTGCCTTGGATCAGGGCGTAGGCCTGCCGCGTGGCAAACGAGGCGCTCGCACCACGCGCCTGTATGGCCCTGCTCGCGCCCGCCAGCATCGAGCGAAAGGCCGGGTTGGCGGCGCTCAGGTTTTGCGATAAATAGTTCAAATGCACCTGCCCGCGGCGGTCCAGCAGGGTCGTAACCACGGAAATCCCCACGCTGCCCCCGATATTCCGCGCCAGATTCATCAGGCCGGAAGCGGCGTTATTTTTGTCGCGTGGCAAATATGCGTAGGCGGCGGTGTTGATGGGCACGAAAAGAAAAGCCATCCCCGCTGCCTGAATAACCCGGGCGACAACCACGGAGTGAAAATCGATGCCCAGATCAAAACCGCTCATGTGAAACAGCGAGAAAGCTAGATCGGTCAATCCGAAAAACAGCAGCCAGCGCGGGCTGTAGCGCGACAACAGAAAGCCCACAAGCGGCAGCAGCAGCATGATGGCAAATCCGCCCGGCATGAGCGCCAGCCCCGATTTCTCCGCCGTATAGCCCAGAAGCGTCTGCATGAATAAAGGCAGCAACAGCGTGCTGCCCAGCAGGGCGAATCCCAACATGAACATCAGCAGGTTCGAGATGCCGAACGTGCGGTCGCGGAACAGGTGCAAATCGACCACCGGATCTTTGTGCGTCCACTCCCAATAAATGGCAAACAGCAGCGAGGCGGCGGAAATAAGAGAAAGAATCAGTATGAAGTGCGACGAGAACCAGTCATCGCGCTGGCCCTTATCGAGCACGACTTGCAGAGTTCCCAGGCCCAGGCCCACTAGCCCGAGACCGATAAAATCGATATGCGTTTCTTTCAGCTTCCTCCGTTGTAGAAACGGAGGGTCCTCGATCAGCCGCGAGGTCAGCAGAATGGAGAGAATTCCGACAGGAATGTTGATGAAGAAAATCCAGCGCCAGGTGAAGTTGTCGGTGATCCATCCCCCCAGCGTCGGACCGACTGCCGGCGCGGTGACCACGGCAATTCCATAAACCGCAAATGCCATGCCGCGCTTGGCCGGAGGAAAGGTATCCGCAAGAATGGCCTGTTCGCTGGGCTGCAGGCCTCCGCCGCCGGCGCCCTGTAAAACACGGAAGAAAATCAGAGTCGCCAGATTCGGAGCCAGCCCGCACATGAACGAACTCACCGTGAACAGGGCGACGCAGCTCATATAAAAATTCTTGCGCCCCAAAATGGAAGAAAGCCAGCCGCTGAGAGGCAGCACGATGGCATTGGATACGAGATAGGAAGTGAGAACCCAGGTGCTCTCGTCAACCCCTGCGGAAAGGCTGCCCGCGATGTGCGGCAGCGAGACGTTGGCGATGGAAGTGTCGAGCACCTCCATGAACGTCGCCAGCGTAACGGTTATGGCGATGATCCAGGGATTGATCGCCGGCCGCCAGGCCTCCGCGCCGTCAAACGTGGCCGCACCAGCGCTCATTCACGAATCCAGACTTTAGGCTCGACTGACATTCCGGGTCGCAGCGATTGATCCTTGTTCTCTCCCGGATCGAGCACGATCTTCACCGGAATGCGCTGCACCACCTTGACGTAGTTCCCAGTGGCGTTTTCCGGTGGCAACAGGCTGAAGCGGGCGCCGCTGGCTCCTGCAATGCTGTCCACTTTGCCCTTGTAACTTCTTCCGTTGGCATCCACGTCGATCGTTACCGGCTGCCCGACTTTCATGTGGCGCAGTTGGGTTTCCTTGTAGTTAGCCGTAATCCAAACATCGTTGAGCGGGATGACTTTCATCAGTTCCTGCCCAGGCGAGACGTTTTGTCCCACTTCCACTGTCCGATTGCTGACCACCCCGGCTACCGGAGCCACCACTTTTGTGTACTGCAGGTTCAACGCCGCCTGGTCGAGTTCGGCTTTTTTGAGCTGCGCTTCGGCGAGCGCAGAAGCCGCGCGGGAGTGAATCACCTGCATCTGTCGCGGCGCAGTCTGGGCGTTGCGGTAATCTGCCTGGGTTGAAAGCAGCCTGTCCTGCATTTGCGAAACCTGCTCATGCAGGGCGTCGGAGGTGGCCCGCGCGGCGCTGACGGCAGCGGCGTCGGCCGTGGCTGCCGCTACCGCCTCATCGTACTGCTGTTGCGAGATTTCGTTTTTGTCGACGAGCTGTTTGTAGCGCACGAGATCGTTTTGCGCCTTGACGTTGTTGGCCTCCGCCTGCGCCAGTTGGGCCTTGGCCGCTTCATACTGCTGCTTCGCCGCAGCCACGCCGGCGCGCGCCCCCGCCACTTCAGCTTCCGCCGACGAAAGCTGGCTTGTCGTGTTTACCGAAGTGATCGGTACCGTCACTCCCGCGGCTGCAGCCGCAGCTTCGGCGTTTTCGAAATCGGCTTTGGCCTTGTCGTACGCCGCCTGATAGTCGGCCGGATCGATCTCCACCAGCACCTGTCCAGCCTGCACATACTGATTGTCCTCGACATTCAATTTTGAAACGTGGCCGGAGATGCGGGCGCTGACAGAATTGAGGTGACCGTCGATCTGCGCATCGTCGGTGTCCTCGTAACTGGTGACGTAGCGAGAAATAAAGATGCCAGCCACAACCACAACCACGAGTGCGATGATTAGAGCAATGCGAAAGCGCGACGTTCCGCCGCGGATTGGCAAGGCGTGGAAGTCGCGCCCCGACGGGGCACTCGGCTGAGCGTGGTTTTCTTCAGGCTGCTCTCTCGCCGGAGATGCCGGACTCTGCGTGGTCGATTCCATCCCTTGCGTCACTGTCTGCCTTTCAGATATGCCCTCACTCCCTGTTCCGCGTCCCCGATAGCATATGCCAACTCCACTTTGGCCACATTGTGGGCATACAGGCTCTGAATATAACTTTCGTGGGCGGCGGCAACGGATTCCTGTGCCTGCACGACTTCCAGATTATCGGTGACTCCCGCCGTAAAACGGTCCCGCGACTGTGCCAGCGATCTTTCGGCCAATTCTACAGAACTGCGCGCCACTTCAACCTGGTCGGCGGCTGAGCTCAGATCCAGAAGCGCCGAGCGCACTTCATAGTCGATCTGTCCGCGCAGATTTCCCAGTTGCGAGCGCGCTTGCCGGAGTTGCGCTTCGGCCTCGAGAACATCGCTGTGAGTTCGCCCGCCGGCAAAAATGGGTATCGTCATTCCCCCGCTGACCTGCCAGGTGCCATTCGACTGTCCCGGGTTCACCCCAATATCTCCGTAGTTCGCGTTGAAACCCAGCGTTGGATAGTGCCCCGCCGTCGCCGCCTTGCGTATGAATTCGGCAGCCCGAACTTGCGCCTGCGCCGCCAGGTAATCCTGCCGCGAACTATAGGCGCGCTGCAAATAAATCTCCGTCCCAAGCGGAGTCAGCTCCTGGTACGGAGCTTTTTCCGTGAGTGCGAATTGTTGCCCCGGCGCCAACCCGATGATGCGAGCCAGCGCCAGCTTCTGCTTCGCGTAATCATTGCGGGCGGCAATAAGCTGTTGCTCCCGCCTCTTCAGTTCCACCTGGGCGCGGAGCGTGTCAATCTCAGGACTCAAGCCGGCTTTTTGTTGATCTACAGCCTTGTCGAAAAGCGCCTGGGCATTGGTGACCTCGGCCTCGGTGGCTGCGATCCGCGCATCGCTGGCGATCGCTATCAGGTAGGCGTTGCCCACCGCCAGCACAACCAGCTCCCGCGCCTCCTTGTAGCTATGCCGCGCCGATTTCAGTTGCTCGCCTGCAGCCCGTTCCTTTTCCAGATCGTGAAAATTGAACACCGGCTGGCTCAACCAAGCCCGGGCATCGAAATAGTTAAATGGTCCAATGACTCGGGGAAGTGGAAACGGAAAAAGGTTTCCCTTGAATCCCAGAGCCGCCAGGCTCAAAGTCTGTACGTCTTCCGTGAGTTGCGCCTGAAAACTTGGCAATAGATTGCTCAACTCTTTCCAGCGTTCCCCCTGAGCCGTAATATTTTGATCCTCTGAAAGCAGCAGGCCAAGATTGTTGCGCAGGGCGCGATCGATGGCATCCTGAAAATTTATCTGCAAGACCTCTGAAGAGGCTTTTTCCTCCGGCTGGCTTCCCTGGAACGGACTCTGCGATCCTGGCAGTGAAATGGTAGGGGTAGGCTCCGAGGTCTGGGATATAAGTCCGTTTGCGGTCAGAAGCAAGAGAAATGTAAAAGCGACAAGTCTGCGGTCTGGATGAGGCATCTGAGGTCTAACAAGAATCCTAACCGAAAGGACGCTCCCGGCGGCCTTCCCCGGCCCACTTTAATTCCCAGGACAAAAATACCGATTAAATTGATTAGTCTGAGGCGGAAAGCGATGCAAAAACCCTGCAACACAACCATCACCATAAGTGTTACTTTCGGCACTTTCCGCTCTTCCAGTTCATCCCATAGAGTTGAAAATCGAGAACGCATCGGCGGCGCCGGGGGTAATGTCACGCTCGACCCGCCACACAAAAACCCACCGGATTGGTGGAATTTATCTTCTTCAGGCTCTGGTGACGATCTGCAATGAGTAGCTCTAAACCCAGCCCCGCAACGGGCACAGATTGGACACAACTGCTGGCGGATCCTGACCTCGCACAAAATGTGGGAAGGCTCCTGCAGGTGTACCGCGATGCCGCACCCGAGCGTCGCGAACAGGCCCTGCTTGAGGCGATGCGCACAATCAAGCAGGAAGCTTCAGCAAAAAGCACGGCGGCATCCGACCAGGCTCACCAATCCCTGCCCAACGCCAGGACCGCAACGCCGGACGCAATCCCGCCCTTCGAACCCGATATCTTCTGCTCGAACTGGGGCCAGGACCGCCGGCGTCACCCCAGAATCAAGTGCTTCGTCGCCGTAGAAATGCGCGTCGATGAAGCCGGCACTCCGGTTTGGGGACATTTGTCGAACGCCAGCCTGGGAGGGTGTCAGGTGCAGACGGCCACCCAGATTTCCGGCGGGTCCAAAGTCGAAATCGGATTGTGGGTGGCCAGCGGAAAAATCTGGGTGAAAGGCTTGGCCCTCAACGGGGTCGTCACCCGCTCTGCGCCTTCTGATCGAGTGAGGATTCGTTTCCAGGGCATCAATCCAGCAGAAAAAGAAAATCTCAAACAGTTCCTGAAGTATGTCCAGGAAACCACCCGCGCCGCCACCAGCCATAGCAGCTACCTGCAATTGTTGAAGTGACTTGGTGGGTAGTGTCTCAGTTGGCAAACTGCACCACTACCATCTTTTCCCACACCGAGACTACCTCCCGCGAACTTGATAAACTCATCCGTATCTGCAACCCTTTCCGTTCAGGGAACTCTAATCTAGTGCTAGTTCTGCGGAGGGAGTACGCATCTCATGGTAGCCAGCGAACAGGCCATCGTCACCGCTACGCAACTCGACACTTTATGCATTAATACCATCCGCACCCTGGCCATCGATGCCGTGCAGCAGGCCAATAGCGGCCATCCCGGCGCGCCCATGGGATTGGCTCCGGTGGCCTATTGCCTGTGGCAGCAGTTTCTGCGCTACGACCCTGCCGATCCCACATGGATGAATCGCGACCGCTTCGTTCTCTCCAACGGCCACGCCTCGATGCTGCTTTATGCCACGTTGTATTTGGCTGGTGTCCGAGAAGTTGGTGACAGCGGCGAGGTGTTAAAAGAGCTCGCCGTGCCCCTGGAAGAAATCAAACGCTTTCGCCAGCTCGGTAGCCGCACACCCGGTCACCCGGAATCTCACATCACTACCGGAGTCGAAACCACTACTGGGCCGCTCGGGCAGGGCGTCGGCAATAGCCTGGGTATGGCGATCGGCGCCAAGTGGCTGGCGGCAAATTTCAACCGTCCGGGTTTCGAAATCTTCAACTACAACATTTACGCGATGTGTTCGGACGGCGACCTGATGGAAGGCATCGGCGGCGAAGCGGCTTCTCTCGCCGGGCATCTGAAGCTCTCCAATCTTTGCTGGATGTACGACCATAACCACGTCACCCTCGATGGTCCCGCCAGTTGGTCGTTTAGCGAAGACGTGGCGACCAGATTTATCGGTTATGGATGGAACGTGACCCGCGTCCACGACGCCAACGATCTGGAAATGCTGGCGCGCGCTTTCGACGTTTTCCAGAGCACAACCGACCGTCCCACGTTGATCATCATCGACAGTCACATCGGTTATGGATCGCCGCACAAGCAGGATACGAACGCCGCGCATGGCGAGCCGCTGGGCGAAGAGGAAGTTCGCTTGACCAAAAAATTCTACGGCTGGCCGGAAGACGCGAAGTTTCTCGTTCCGGAAGGCGTCCGCGAGCATTTTCAGGAAGGCGTTGGCAAGCGCGGACGCGAACTGCGCGCGCAGTGGAAAAGAATGTTCACGGAGTATGCAGACAAACATCCCGAACTGGCCGATCGCCTGCACCGCATGCAGCGGCTCCAACTGCCCGACGAATGGGACAAAAATCTGCCCACTTTTCCCGCCGATCCCAAGGGCCTGGCCACGCGCGAAAGTTCCGGCAAGGTCCTGAATGTAATCGCGCAGAACATTCCCTGGCTGATTGGCGGCTCCGCCGATCTGGCCACATCCAACAAGACCACGCTCAAAGACGCCGGCGATTTTGAGGCCGGCAATTATGCCGGGCGCAACCTGCATTTCGGCGTGCGCGAACATGTGATGGCCGCAAGCGTGAACGGCCTCGCGGTTTCGGGCATCCGTGCTTTCGGTGCGACATTTTTCAATTTCAGCGATTACATGCGCCCCAGCATTCGCCTGGCGGCGCTGATGGAAGCTCCGTCCATTTTTATTTTCACCCACGATTCCATTGGCCTTGGCGAGGACGGGCCCACCCATCAACCCATTGAGCAACTGGCCTCTTTGCGCGCCATGCCCAATCTGATCGTTCTGCGGCCCGCTGATGCCAACGAAGTTGTCGAGGCATGGAAGATCATCGCGCAATTGAAACATGAGCCGGTCGCGCTGGTGCTGACCCGCCAGCCGGTTCCGACCTTTGATCGCAGTAAGTATTCTGCCGCTTCTGGCCTCTCCAAAGGCGCCTATGTTCTCGCCGATGCGCCCAACGCCAAGCCTCAGGTGATTCTGATGGGTACGGGCAGCGAAGTTTCCTTGTGCGTGGAGGCATACGAAAAACTGAAAGCCGAAGGTATTCAGGCGCGCGTGGTGAGCATGCCTTCATGGGAGATTTTCGAGCAGCAGGACGCGGCGTATAAAGCAAACGTCTTGCCGCCTTCGGTGAACCCGCGGGTGTCCGTGGAAATGGCTGCCACTTTCGGCTGGGAGCGCTACGTCGGCCCCAAAGGACGCATGATCGGCATGCACCGCTTCGGCGCGTCGGCACCGCTGAAAGACTTGCTCAAATTTTTCGGTTTCACCGCCGACGCAGTGGTTGCGGAGGCGCGCAAGGCGATTGCCGACGCCTCGCGCTGAGCCAGCAACCGCATGCGCGCCCGGCCGCGCATCGGTTTTATCGGCAAACATATCGCGCCGCTTCATCAGGGAGACATCATGCAACCCACCGGAGTTCTGGAACACGCAAAAGCTACCAATCCTCTCAAAGCTCTGCTCGACTACGGCCAATCGATGTGGCTCGATTACATACGCCGTGATCTCATCACCACCGGTAAATTGCGGTCCATGATCGAGGACGACGGATTGCGCGGCATGACCTCAAATCCCTCGATTTTCGAAAAGGCGATCGCAGAAAGCTCGCTTTACGACGACATACTGAAATCGCTGGCCTCGCGCCACGACCTGGACACCACGGCCCGCTACGAGCAGATTGCCATTCGCGACATCCAGGGCGCAGCCGATATTTTGCGCTCGGTGTATGACAGCTCGAAATATCGCGACGGCTACGTCAGCCTGGAAGTTTCCCCGCTGCTGGCCAACAAAACCAAAGAAACGGTCGATGAGGCACGCCGCCTCTGGAAAACCGTCGCCCGCGAAAATGTGATGATTAAGGTCCCCGGCACACCCGAGGGATTGCCCGCCATTCGGCAGTTGATCGGCGAAGGCATCAATATCAATGTCACCTTGTTGTTCGCGCAGGAAGTCTACGAGCAGGTTGCCGAGCAATATATTTCGGGCGTCGAAGATCTCGCCCGCCGCGGCGGCAATCTGAAGAAAATGGCTGGCGTCGCCAGCTTTTTCATCAGCCGCATTGATACCATGGTCGATGGGCTGATCCAGCAGAAGCTCAAATCCGCCCACGGCGCACAGGAAGAATCGCAGCTCAAGAGCCTGCTCGGAAAAGTCGCCATTGCCAATGGAAAACTGGCCTATCAGCGCTATCTGGGCATCTTCAATGCGCCGCGCTGGCAGTCTCTGGCGGCGCAAGGAGCCCAGACCCAGCGCGTGCTTTGGGCCAGCACCAGCACCAAGAATCCTGCCTATCGCGATGTGATGTACGTCGAAGAACTCATCGGTCCTGACACCGTCAACACCATGCCGCCGGCGACCGTCGACGCTTTTCGCGATCACGGCCAGCTCAGAAAAACTCTTACCGAAGACATCCCCGCAGCGCAGAAGATTATGGACGATCTGGCGCGCGCCGGCATCTCTATCAAAGAAGTCACCGATAAGCTCACTGTCGAAGGTGTGAAGCTGTTTGCTGATGCCTTCCACAAACTGCTCTCCGCCGTTGAACAAAGCACCACGAAAAAGGCCTGACAAAAAGGAAAGAACGTGTGAGCCGCTTGAAATCTTCGCTGCCGGAGGATCTGGCAGCGCATGTCAAAAAGAACGTTGCCGACTGGCAATCCGGGCATAAGATGCAGCGCCTGTGGCAGCGCGACGCCGCGCTTTGGACCGGCGACGACGAAGGCAAGTGGCTGGGATGGCTCGATATCACCGAATATCAAATCGCGCATCCCGTCGAGCTGCGCAATCTTGCCAAAGAAGTCTGGAGCGCGGGGTTCAAGCAGGCCGTCCTGCTGGGCATGGGCGGTTCCAGCCTTTGTCCCGAAGTGCTACGCATGACCTTCGGCAAGATTGCCGGCTATCCCGATCTTCATGTTCTCGATTCCACCGATCCCGCGCAGATCAAAGCGCTCGACGAAAAAATAGATATTGGCCGGGCGCTTTTTATTGTCTCCAGCAAATCCGGCACCACGCTCGAGCCCAACATTTTCAAACAATATTTCTTCGAGCGCACCCGGCAGGCCGTGGGCGCGGATAAAGCCGGTAGCCACTTCATGGCCATCACCGATCCCGCCTCGAAGATGCAGCAGGTAGCCGAGCACGACCGCTTCCGCCACATTTTTTATGGGCGGCCTTCGATTGGCGGCCGCTATTCGGCGCTTTCGAATTTTGGCATGGCGCCCGCGGCGGTAATCGGAATCGATATCAAAAAATTTCTCGATCGCACGCAAGAGATGGTGCGGGCCTGCGGACCTTCCGTGCCCCTCGAGGAAAACACCGGCGCCATGCTGGGAATTATTCTGGGCACTGCGGCCGTGAACGGCCGCGACAAAGTTACCATCATTACCTCCCGCGACATCGCCGATCTCGGAGCCTGGCTGGAGCAATTGCTGGCCGAATCGACTGGAAAAATCGGAAAAGGAATTATCCCCGTCGATCGAGAACGCCTCGCCGGTCCTGAGGTTTACGGCAATGATCGCGTCTTCGCCTATGTTCACACCGCACACGCCACCGATGTCGCCGTCGAGGCGAAGATTGCGGCGCTCGAGAAAGCCGGACATGTAGTTCTGCGAATCTCAATGTCCGATACTTACGATCTGGGCGCTGAATTTTTCCGCTGGGAGATCGCCACTGCCGTCGCCGGCTCGATCATCGGCATCAACGCCTTTAATCAGCCGGACGTCGAAGCCAGCAAAGTTGTCACCCGCAATTTGACCTCGGAGTACGAAAAGACGGGCTCGTTGCCCGCCGAAAAACCTGTGCTTGAAGATAAGGGCATCCAGATCTTCACCGACGAAAAAAACGCCGCGGCATTGGCGAAGGCTGGAGCAGACAAGTCCCTCGCAGGATATTTGAAAGCCCATCTCGGCCGCATTCACGCCGCAGATTATTTTGCTCTGCTGGCATACATCCAGATGAATGCCGCGCACGAAGAAAAGCTTCAGGCGATCCGTCACGCCGTGCGCGATCAGAAGCGGGTTGCGACTTGTCTTGGGTTTGGCCCGCGTTTTCTGCACTCCACCGGGCAGGCCTACAAAGGCGGCCCAAATTCTGGCGTGTTCCTCCAGATCACTTGTGACGACGCGGTGGATTTGCCCGTGCCCCAACAGAAATACACATTCGGGGTGGTGAAGGCGGCGCAGGCGCGAGGAGACTTTCAAGTGTTGGCTGAGCGTGGACGGCGTGCCCTGCGCGTGCATCTTAAAGATGTCGAATCCGGGTTGAATACCCTGGAGTCTGCAGTGCAGTCGGCCGTGGAATAGCCGAAGCAACGATTAAGGAGAAAGTCATGCAATTAGGCATGGTCGGTCTGGGCAAGATGGGCGCCAACATGACTCGGCGGCTCATCCGCGGCGGGCATCAGCTCGTGGTTTCCGATCTCAGTGCAGACGCCGTGAAAAGGCTTGCCGCTGAGGGCGCTGCCGGATCTTCTGGCCTCGAGGATCTGATTGCCAAACTCAAACCGCCGCGCGCTGTGTGGGTGATGGTTCCCGCCGGAGCCCCAACCGAACAGACCGTTCAAAAACTCGCGCAGCACATGCAGTCCGGCGACGCCATCATCGACGGCGGAAATTCCTACTTCAAAGATGACGTCCGGCGTGCCACGCAGTTCAAAAGCAAGGGCATTCACTACCTCGACGTCGGCACCAGCGGCGGCGTCTGGGGACTGGAGCGCGGTTACTGCATGATGATCGGCGGCCCTAAAGAAGCCGTGCAGCGGCTCGATCCCATCTTCAAAACCCTGGCGCCCGGACGCGGCGAGATTCCCCGCACCTCGGGGCGCGAAAAACTCGCAGGCACCGCGGAAGAAGGTTATCTCCACTGCGGCCCCTCCGGCGCTGGGCACTTCGTCAAAATGGTCCATAACGGCATCGAATACGGCATCATGCAGGCCTATGCCGAGGGCTTCGACATTTTCAAAAACGCTACCAGCAAGGATTTGCCGGAAGACATTCGTTACGATCTCAACCTGCCCGATATTGCCGAAGTCTGGCGGCGCGGCAGCGTCATCAGTTCGTGGCTGCTTGATCTGACGGCGATTGCCTTGGCTGAAAATCCCACACTTTCCGAATACGAAGGTTATGTGCAGGATTCCGGCGAAGGCCGCTGGACGATCCAGGCGGCGATTGAAGAGGCGGTTCCGGTCGATGTGCTGAGCGCGGCCCTGTTTGCGCGCTTCCGCTCGCGCGAGCAGCATACCTTCGCCGAGAAGATGCTCTCCGCCATGCGCCAACAATTTGGCGGGCACATCGAAGCCGGAGCGGCAAAAAAGAGTGCTTAGGCGCTGGATTCACAGTCACACAATCTGGGGATTGGATCATGGCTCAATTGGCGGAACGCCCGGTCGCAAACACTCCTCGCGTGGGTAAGCCGGGCGACCCATGCGTAATGGTGATCTTTGGCGCCGCCGGTGATCTCACCGCGCGCCTCCTGCTTCCCGCGCTTTATAACCTGGCGCGCGCCGGCCTGCTTCCCAAAGAATTTGCCGTGCTGGGCGTGGCCCGGGCGCAGATGTCGGACGAGGACTTTCGCAAAAAGATTCGCGAGGATGTCAAGGAGTACTGCGGCGAATGCATCGAAGACTCCAGCTGGGAGAGCTTTGCCCAGCGCTTCTATTACCTGACCGGCAACTTCAATGACGACAATCTTTATCCGCAGGTAAAGGACCGCCTGGCCAAAATCGACCACGATCACTCCACGCACCAGAATTTCTTCTACTACCTGGCCACCGCGCCGAGTTTCTTCGGGCGTATCGTGGAGAAGATTGCCGCCCTCGGTCTCATGGATCAGGGCAACAATCACTGGCGGCGGGTGGTCATCGAGAAGCCGTTCGGTCACGATCTCGAGTCCGCCAAGGTCCTGAACCAGCAACTGCTCAAGCTTGCCGACGAAAAACAGATCTACCGCATCGATCACTATCTCGGCAAAGAGACGGTTCAGAACATTATGGCGTTTCGCTTCGCCAACGGTATTTTCGAGCCGGTGTGGAATCGCCGTTATATCGATCACGTGCAGATCTCGGTCGCTGAAACCGTAGGCGTGGAGGGGCGCGGCAGTTATTTCGATCATGCCGGCACGTTGCGCGACATGGTGCCCAACCACATCATGCAGCTCATCAGCCTCACCGCCATGGAGCCGCCGATCTCCTTCGACGCCAACGCCGTGCGCGATGAACAGGCGAAGATTCTGCACGCCATTCAACCCATGAGCGATCAGGAAGTGCTCACCCGCACGGTGCGCGGCCAATATGGCGAAGGAACGGCCGCAGGCGAGCGCGTTCCCGCCTATCGCGCCGAAGCCGATGTCCCGCCCGATTCGCGCACCGAAACCTTCGTCGCCATGAAGCTCCTCATCGACAATTGGCGATGGGCCGACGTTCCCTTCTATCTGCGCACCGGCAAACGCATGCCCGTGCGCAACACGCACATCGTGATTCAATTCCGACGTGCGCCCTTCGTTTTGTTCCGCGACACCAGCGTCGAACATCTGATGCCCAACCAGCTGGTCTTGCATATCCAGCCGGAGGAAGGCATCTCTCTCCAATTCGCCGCCAAAGTTCCGGGCCCGGTCATGCGCCTCGGAACCGTAGACATGAACTTCGAATATCAGCAATACTTCGGCAAGCAGCCGAGCACGGGCTATGAGCGCTTGCTGCACGACTGCATGATCGGCGACCAGACCTTGTTTCAGCGCGCCGATATGGTCGAAGCCGGCTGGAGCGTGGTCGACCCCGTCCTCAATGTCTGGACGGCGCTGCCGCCGCGCAACTTCCCCAACTACCCCGCTGGCGCGTGGGGACCCAAGGAAGCCGACGATTTGATGGAGCACGACGGGCGTCACTGGAGGAACTTCGAGCAATGATCCTCGCTGGCGACATTGGCGGAACCAACGCCCGGCTGGCTTATTTTCAGCCTCAGAACGGAAATTTCCGCATGCTCTCCGAGCGGGTTTTCGCCAGCCGCCAATACAGCCAATTCGCAGATATCGTTTCCCAATTCCTGAAAGACTCCGCCACCCGGCCTGAAATTGCCTGCTTCGGCATTGCCGGGCCGGTTCACAATGGACGCGTCGAAACCTCCAACCTCCCCTGGATCATCGAGCAATCGCTGTTGGCCAGGCAGATTCAGCTTCCCGCTACCTTGCTCATCAATGATCTGGAAGCCTCGGCCTGGGGCATTTCGACACTGCATCCTCAGGATCTGGTCGCGCTCAACCGGGTTCCATCGGCAGTGGGAAACCAGGCCGTGATCGCTCCCGGAACCGGCCTCGGAGAAGCGGGACTATTCTGGAATGGCAGCCAGCATCAGGTCTTCGCCTGTGAAGGCGGGCACACCGATTTCGCGCCCCAGGGCGATCTGCAAATCGAACTGCTGCGCTTCCTGGCCAAACGCTACGGCCACGTCAGCTATGAGCGCATCGTTTCCGGCCCGGGGTTGGTCAACGTCTATGAGTTCTTGCGCGAGAAACACCCAGGGGAAGAGCCTGCCGGATTTGGCGCGCAACTCGCGGATGCGGGCGCTGCCGCGGCCATCTCTCAAGCCGCACTCAACCGTACGAACTCTTTGGCGGAACATGCTCTCGACCTTTGGATTTCCATCTTCGGCGCCGAAGCCGGCAATCTCGCCCTCAAGACTATGGCTACGGGAGGAATCTTTCTCGGCGGCGGAATCTCTCCAAAAATTCTTCCCAAACTCACCGGTCCCGCTTTCATGCAGTCCTTTTTGGCCAAGGGCAGATTGCGGCCGCTGCTGGAAGGCATTCCGGTGCAGGTGATCATGAACGACAAGACCGGCTTGCTGGGAGCGGCCCGCTGCGCCAGCGCGAATGCTGCCAATGGGCAAACGGTGCGCCCGTGAGCGGCGCGCCCGAGATTCACCGCTTAACCACCCCGCAGGATCTTTTCCAGGCCGCGGCCGATGAAGTGATTCGCGCGGTGAAGCAGGCGGTTCGCGAGCGTAATCGTTTCACCATCGCCCTGGCCGGCGGCTCGACTCCGAAAGGTCTCTATACTCTGCTTGCCGCCAACGCCGACGTTTTCCCCTGGGATCGCATGTTCCTTTTCTGGGGCGACGAGCGCCACGTCCCGCCAAACGATCCCCAGAGCAATTTCCGCATGGCACAAGAGGCTTTGCTATCCAGGGTTCCCGTTCCGGCGCAGAATGTTTTCCGTATCCCCGCCGAAAATCCCGATGCCAACGCGGCCGCGGCCGCTTACGAACAAAGCCTGCGCAAATTCTTTGACGTCCATGAGGGCGAGTTTCCCAGCTTTGATTTCATTTTGCTCGGCCTCGGCCCTGACGGGCACACCGCATCTTTGTTTCCCGAAACTGCCGCCCTCGAGGAAAAAACCTGCTGGGTGGTTGCCAATTGGGTGGAGAAGCTCAGGACCCATCGCATTACCCTCACTCTCCCCGTCTTGAACGCCGCCCGCATCGCGGCTTTTCTGGTGAGCGGAACCGACAAGGCCGCGATCCTGCACCAGGTCCTCGAAGGCAAAGATAAAGATGAAGATGAAGACGAAGACGGCAATAAAGATAAAGATAAAGACGCGGATGAGAAATATCCGGCACGTTTGGTGCGGCCGAAAAGCGGAAAAGTGATCTGGTTTGTCGATCGTGCCGCAGCCAGCGAACTCGCCCCCGCAGCCTGAAGTCCCGCTGCTCGCCTCCAGAGTGCGCGGGCTCTAACCGATTTTTTCCCTTCCGATTGTTTGGAGCGCGCTCGAATCGCGCTAGTGGGCTCGCCAGCCGGCGATTTCTTTCAGTCCCTTGCCGCGCGCGTGCTCGAACAAACGCACCCGGTGGCGTGAGTGCTCAAATTCGTGGATGTCGGCCCAGACTTCCGCCTGCCACGTCTTTTCGTGCGTAGCCGCTTCGCCGCAGGTGGCGCACCGCGTATGCAGGCTGAAGCTCGTGTCGCTCTCAACGCCCGCCCCAGGCAGTTCGACAAAGATACAGCGCACTTCCTGAATTTCTTCGTGTTCGTCGAGCAGGTGCTCGTAACGCAACAGGTAGTGAAAGCCCAGGCGGTGAGCTTCGGCTTCGGCCTCACCGCGTGTGTGGAAAGGTCCGTATTCCGCCCGTAACGTCTCGGTGGAATCGCAGGCCATCCAGAAGATTTCCTTGTAGAGCATTCGTTCGCCACCCGGGGACTGCGGCTGGGACTGAAGTTTTGTCCCGGACCGCTTCCTGCAATTGGCAGGCCGATGCGGCTTTGGCAGTTAAGCTCTGTCGTTCCAACGTATTCCTGAGAGCTACTCGCTTCCGGGCTCTCCCCAGATGCAAACTGTTGGCTTGGGAGTGCAGCCCGATGCAGTTGCACCGCTGCGGCGCTTACGTCCCCGCCGCCTGCCCCAGAACCGCCCCCAGTCGCTCGGGATCCTCCGTCCAATTCTTGCCCCCATGGCTGGCCACATACATGGCCAGCTCCAGGCGGCTCCAAACCCCAAGTTTGTCGAAGGTGCTGCGCAAGTGATTCTTCACCACCTGCTCCGTGGTATTCATTAACCGGCCAATCTCGCGATTGGTCAGGCCCTCCCAAACCAGAGTGGCTACCTGGACTTCTTTCCGCGTCAAGCGGTCGCGCGGAGTCATGAGTGCAGCTCCGCTTTCTCGAACGCGGCGGTGGCCAGCCGCACCCGCTTTCGCCCTTCGCGAATTCCAGCCCGCAGAAACAACGTGCGCAGGTGCTGCTTCACAGTCCGCGGGCTGATGCTTAATTGCCCGGCAATCTCCTTGTTGCTGCATCCTTGTATCAGTAGATTGAGTACTTGCTGATCGCGGGGAGTCACTTTGATTTTGTTCAGTTCGATCACGATAATTTTCTCCTTCAATCCTGGCGGATTTCTTTTCCCTTCTTCCTCCACCTTCCCATCACGCAGTTCTGCACATGCTTCGCCAAACTTTCACCCCCGCGCGCTTCCGCCCGTAACGGCGCGCGCAGACAGCACTTAGGGATAAGACCCTGGCGGCGGATGAGCCCGTTCCAACAATTGCGCCACTCAAAGTTTCTCCCGGATTGGGACGAACCACGCGATGGATCAGCAGTCCACGGAGGATGCAAGTTGCCCTTTCCTCAACATCAAGCCTGTATGCTGGTTCGCGCGAGTAAGACATTGGCACTCCATCCGTCCGCCTTAACCGTTTGTTCAAAGTGCATTAACTGCAATTAAGCTTCGCCTTTCCTCTCGCCGGAAAACCTGATCGTGCAAGCATCTCCTCCTCGAGTCGCTCGAAAACTCTCCTTCCCCATACCGAACTCGATGCCCGAGGCTGGTTTCATTTTGGTTTCTGATTGACCATCAATTCTCGGGCTCTGGGGGAGGAGAAAACTCAGCCGTTCTGAATTACCGAAGTAATTCGCCCGCTTCAAAAAGTGAATGCAAACTAATTGCTGGGGGCGTGTGTCCTGCCTCATGCACCGAAGGCTTGAACCGCAGAATGCCGAAGAGCACAGGTCACAAAGAAGAGCCCATCGGAATGGGGACTCTACCTTGCCGGGAACTTTCGCTGCCAAAGCGAAAAGGGAACCCAGCGACATCTCCTGGTCGCAAGGATTGCACTAGAAAGGGACTAGAATAGGGTGCAGACTCTGCCCTGCCCCGGCGTCAAAACGCTGTGAGTGATGACGATAACAAGCCGGCGCTCGACGAGCAGACTTTCGCCAAACTGCTCGAGGCCGCCCACGTGCTCCAGGAGCACGGGCGCAGCGTGCGCGACTTACAGGAGCGCATGGAGCTGCACAGCGAGCGCCTGCGCGAGCAGCAATTGGCGGATCATCCCGCCCACCCGGCAAACCCGCCGGCTCCCGCCGAGGTCTCACGGCCCGACGACTATACCCTCACCCTGGCGGAAGTGGTCGAGGTACAAAGGCAGATTCAGCTGCGGCGCCTTGACCTGAACCACGCCGTGGCGTTGATCGCGGAGAAAGTCGCGCACATGACCAACGCCAGCGGCGCCGGCGTTGCAATTCTCGACGGCAGGACGGTGCGCTACCGCGCTGGAGCGGGGCCGACGGCCCTGCCGGTGGGGTCAGAAATACCGCTCTCGAACGCCATTTGCGCCGCCAGCATTCGCACCGGCCAGGTCATTCGCAGCGAGGACGTCAACACTGAGGTTTTGTTCGATCCCGAGCCCTGCCGGCAACGGGGAATTTCCTCCTTGCTCGTCGTCCCGATTTACCACGATGGCGACATTGTCGGCGGCCTGGAGCTGTATTTCGATCGCCTGCGCGGATACGCCGAGCAAGACATTCACACTTGCCGCCTTCTGGCCGGGCTGATTACCGAAGCGATCGGACGCGAGGCAGAGCAAACGCTGAAGAAATCGGTGGCGGAGGAGCGATCCACCATGCTGGCCGCCATCGAGAAGCTACAGCCAAATCTGGCCGCGCTGGCCGGCGAGCACCCCGCGCCGCCCGCCACGTACAACGGAGCTGCCGGCGCCGTTGCCCAGGATTCCACCTGCTCGAAATGCGGCAAGAAGTTTCCGGCTGACGAACAGTTTTGCGAAAACTGCGGTGCGCCCAGGGTCGCCGATGCGCAAGCATCGTTGCAGAGCAAACTGGCCTCGGCATGGCAGAAGCAACAGGCGGAGCAGGAAACTCATCCCCCAGTGCCGGCGGCAAGCACTCCTCCGCCGCCTGTGCCGGATCACGACTTCCATGCCCCCCCGCTGCCAGACAACCTCGCGGAAGCGAAGCCAGAGAACAGCGTCCTGCGCAGTTCGACTTCGGCGTCCGATGTCCATGCCAAGGTCGAAGACAACAGAAACGATCCCTTCTCGCCCCGGCCTCTGGCGGTGAGAGCTGGCGGCGCAGATAGCTTCTCACCCGTTTTGAAAATCGGTCTCTCGAAACCTTCCTCATCCAGAAACAGAAACGAAGGCCAGCCGCACTTCGGGGACGAGCCCAATGATGATTCTTCCCAGGCGTTGGTCCGAATCCCGGAAAATGCTGAGGAAGATCGTCATCCTGAATTATGGACCTCGGCGGCCAAAACGCGTGACTTTCTGGAATCGCTTGCCGGCTCGCAGAACTCCGGCAGGCTGATTAATTTCTGGCGCGCCCATCGCGGCGATTTCTACCTCGCTGTGGCCGTCGTCCTGGTCATTGTCGTGATTCGCTGGGGAGTTGGGTCGGCCCATTCGGTGGTGGCCCGGGAGGGTGGGACCACGGTTTCCGCCGGCAATCCGCAACCCTCGCCTCCCGACGCCAATCTCTCTCCTTTCGACAAATTGCTGGTTCGCCTTGGACTGGCAGAAGCCCCCGAGCCTCCGCAGGACAAGGGCAATCCCGATATTCAAGTCTGGGTCGACTTGCATACCGCTCTCTACTATTGCCCCGGCGCTGATCTCTACGGCAAGACGCCGAAAGGCAAACTCACCACCCAACGCAATGCGCAGTTGGATCAGTTCGAGCCCGCCAATCGCAAGCCCTGCCAGTGAATGGTACAGATGCCAACCGGCATTCGCGGCGATCGCCCTTTCCCTACATGGATTCCCCGGCGCACCTAAGGCGCTGACCGGAGCGGCCCCGCATCGCATTTGACAACCCTCGTTTTGCGGAGTGCAATCCTAGAGACACCTGTTTCCGGAGATCTCCTTTGCCTGACTCCACGGACGAGACTAAATCCGACACCCTGCCGAATCCTGAAATGAATCCGCTTCGCAATCCGCTTTTGGCGGCGAATATGGGACGTTGGGCCGAGGTCTACTTCACCACTCCCCCAGAAAAGCGCGCGGAGGCGGTCGCCGCGCTGATTCGCGAGCTCGAAAGTGCTCCGGCCGCGGCCGCCGCCGATATTCCTGCCGAGTCTCATCTGGCACACCAAGCGCAGGCCCCTGCGGAAGTCGAGACCAGTATTCCTGTTTCAGCGCCCGCCGGCCTCCAGTCCTTCACGCTCGAACGTGGGATTGTTTGCCCGGCGTGCGGCCGCGAGAATCCAGAAGCTCAGCTTTTTTGCGGAATGTGCGGCTCAGCCCTGGTGAATGCGCCGGTTGCGGACGAGCCTGCATATCTACCTGAGAGCGCTCCCGCTTCCTTCCTTGGTCTTCCCAACCCATACGACGCAACTTTTGCTGATCGCTTCAAAGACGACCCCATCATTCCGCAGGATCCCTCGATCTATGACCGCACCATCCCCAGCTTCGCAGTAGAACCGGAACATGTTCCCTACCGTTACCGCATGTACGTCGGCGCTATTCTGGCCATCATTCTGGCCGCCCTCATTTATGTGGCATGGCGCGGCAAGAGAATATTTTCGGGATCGGAGCAATCCCTCTCATCCACGGGAATGCCCGCTACAGAACTAGCTCCTCCCGTGCAATCCCCCGTAGTAGTGCCCGCCGCCTCGGAGAAACCGCCCCAACCGTCGAATAGCGCAGCCACTGATCGGGCTGGCCAGGGTTCAGTGGATCAGGGCTCAAATGGTTCGTCGCCGGCGCCTCAGGCTGGCAACGCGCAACCGCAGACTCCTTCTCCCGGCGCGAATGATCGGCAGGCTTCAACCGACTCGCCGCAGGCCGTAAAGAATCACCCGCGAGCGCACGTAAAACCCGCGGCGCATCTCGAGCCGGTTGCAACCAACCTTCCAAGAGACGCCGGAGAGCAGGAATTCGCCACCGCCCAGAAATTCTTAGGCGGAAGTCCGGGATCGGCACGTGACACGAGCGAAGCTGCCGTCTATTTGTGGAAAGCTGTCAGCAAAGGAAATGGTGCGGCCACGGTTGCCTTATCGGATCTCTACCTCCACGGCGACGGCGTCCCCAAGAGCTGCGATCAGGCCCGTTTGCTGCTCGATCTCGGAGCGCAGAAGGGCGCAAAAGGCGCAGCCGAACGCCTGCGCAACATGCAAGCCTTCGGCTGCCAGTAATCGTATTGGCGAATGATTCTGCGGACTCCGGATCAAACTTTCAGTGCGCTTCAAGTAGTTTCCCGTCCGCGCAACGCCCGCACCCGAGCATTATGCCATGGTCTGCGGTTCCTCGCGCCGCGACTCGTACCATAAGGCGAGCTCGACGCGGTTCCACAGCCCGAGTTTGTCGTAAATCACCCGCAGGTAATTCTTTACCACGTGCTCCGTGGTGCCGATCTGCAGGGCTACATCGCGGTTCTTCAGGCCCTGGGCGACAAGCTCGATGACGCGGTGCTCGCGCTCGCTGGGGGTACGTGCTCCATAACGCTCGTTTGCGAACATAATTGCCTCCGGTACAAAAGGGTTGCGAGTTTCACCCGCTTGATGCCATTGGTGATGCCAAATCTCAGGAATAGG
This sequence comes from Candidatus Sulfotelmatobacter sp., assembly GCA_030039165.1. GTDB lineage: Bacteria > Acidobacteriota > Terriglobia > Terriglobales > Acidobacteriaceae > Sulfotelmatobacter. The sequence goes on from JASHQM010000082.1 coordinate 39,692, forward strand.
CGGTTGAAGTGAGCCTTTACGGTTCGGCGCGCCATCTTGAGCTGTTTGGCGATTTCGGCGTTATCGCAGCCTTGTAAGAGCAGTTCTACGATTTGCTTTTCACGCGGTCCAAGCCGAACCTGCTGATCCAACATCACTCCTCCCTTTTGGTGAGATTTCCCGCTGGGAATTACCTGGGATATTTACTGAACTACGTTGCATCCAATATGCCACTCCGCGGCCGGAATGGCTGTGATGCGCGAACATCCATTTCCACAGGCGCTTAGGAGTACATGCAGCGCGGACAAGCGGAAGAGTGCGCAGAAACCGCGCCTGCGCCGCGCCATTCGCCACGACCAGCTGGAAACCGCGTAAAATCGGCGCAAATTACCACGCAGCCTGCGGCTCCCGGCAAAAAGCAAAACGCCGCCATGACGCGAAATGCCGCCATGGTCGCGCCAATTGCCCCTCGAGAAATGTTCGCTCTCCGCGAAAAAAAATTTCATCGAGGGCCGCTGCACTCAGGTGAATACCCTAGGAGAAAAGTTCCAGGCTGCGGTCTCGTTGCGGAACAATTTACATGATCAACCTGATAGAGGAAGGGCCTGTTGTGGATAACTGCACGTCATCGGCCAAATCTTTACACAATATTTATGTAGAGAGTGGCTCGTTTCATAGAAAGATGGCGCGATCGCGATCGTCGGAACGCGACTCCGCAAAAGAACTCCGCCACGCCTGTAGAATAGATCATCAGCTTCGGAGCCACTTCCGCATTGTCGTTTCTCGATCAATTGAATCCGCAGCAGCGCGAGGCCGTGGAAACCACGGAAGGGCCCGTCCTCATTCTCGCCGGCGCGGGCAGCGGCAAGACGCGCGTCATTACCTACCGCATCGCCTATCTCATCCAGAATTTGGGCGTGATGCCGGAATCCATCCTGGCCATGACCTTCACCAACAAAGCCGCGGCCGAAATGGGCGAGCGTGTCGAAAAGTTGGTCGGCGGTTTGAGCGTCGCCAGACCGGTCATCTCCACATTCCATTCCTTCTGCGTGCGCTTGTTGCGGCGCGATATTGAGGCTCTGCAAATCCCTTCCGCGGCGCCCGGCCAGCCGCCCATCGGTCATACGAAAAAGTTCGTCATCTATGACGAAGCCGATCAGCAGTCGGTGCTGAAGTCGATCATGAAGCGGCTTGGACTTGACGACAAGCAGCTCACTCCTCGTATCGTGCTCGGCCGAATCTCCTGGGCGAAGAATCACATGCTCGATCCGCAGGAGCTTTATTTGCAGTCGGCCGATCCGAAAACGGAGAAGATCGCTCATCTGTATGAGGAGTATCGCAAGGAGTTGCGCAAGGCGAATGCGCTCGACTTCGACGATCTTCTGCTCGAATCGGTGCGCCTGCTCAAAAGCTCGGCGGCTGTCCGCGATTACTACAATCGGCGCTTTCAATACCTTCTGATTGATGAATATCAGGATACGAATCGCCCGCAATATGAGTTGATGCGCATGTTAGCCGGCGCGCGGCACAATGTCTGCGCCGTCGGCGATGAAGATCAGTCCATCTATTCGTGGCGTGGAGCCGACATCCGCAACATTCTCGAGTTCGAGCAGGATTTTCCCGAGGCCAAAATTATCCGTCTGGAGCAGAACTATCGCTCGACGCAAAATATTTTGCAGGCGGCGTCGGCCGTGGTCGCCAACAATCTACGCCGCAAAGGAAAAAATTTGTGGACTTCGCGCCAGGGCGGAACAAAGATCGGCTATTACGAAGCTCCCGACGGTGAGAACGAGGCTTTGTTCGCCGCCGATTCCATCGCGCGTTATTTGCGCGAGGCGGCCGGGCGAGGCGAAACCGGCCGCGCGGCGGTGCTTTATCGCACCAATTCTCAATCGCGTCTGTTTGAAGAGGCGATGCGCCGTTACGGATTGAAGTATCACGTCGTGGGAGGATTTTCCTTCTACGAGCGCGCCGAGATCAAAGACATGATCTCGTATTTGAAAGTCATTCAAAATCCCGACGACTCGATCGCCCTGCTTCGCGTGATCAACACGCCCGCGCGCGGTATCGGCAAAGGCACGCTTGACACTCTTGAACGGATCGCGCTTGAGACCGGATTATCGCTTTGGGGCGCCATCGGTGAAGCCATCAACCGCCAACTGCTTTCCGCGCGTGCGGTCAGCTCGCTCAGAAGTTTTCAGCGGTTGATCGAAGATGCCCGCGCCATGCTGGCCGGAACGTTTACCGAACAACTCGAGGACAGTGCAGCGCACGTAGTTTCCGCGGAAAATGCCAGTCGGACGCGCGAAGACTCGCACCACCAAGGCTCGAACAGCGAAGACCTCGGCGCCGGGGCCGACAATACGAATTCCGATAGCAGCGATGCGACCGCCTTCAATCCGGAGGAATTTGGAAACTTCACGCTCAATTTTCGCGAGGCTGAGCTTGTGGGCGGAAGCGGGACTTCCGCAGACAGCGCGGGGGCGCTTGACTCCGAGGGAAGATTGGCAAGCGAAACTTCCAGCTCTGCTCGGGATGACAGGGCCGATGATACATTTCCTGCTCCTGCCGTCACTACCGCCGACCTTCTCAAATTTCTCATCGACCGCACCGGCTATATCAAGCAATTGGAAGAGGAAGACACGCCGGAGGCTTACTCGCGCATCGAGAATCTGCGCGAACTCGTCAATGCGGCCATGGACTCGCGCGACCGCGGCGAAACCCTCGACCAGTTTCTTGACCACGCGGCACTCATCAGCGATGCCGACGATTACGACGAGCGCGCCCAGGTTACGCTCATGAGTCTGCATGCGGCCAAGGGCTTGGAATTCCCGCTGGTTTTTCTCAGTGGTCTCGAAGAAGGCTTGTTTCCCCACTCGCGCACCCTGCTTGAGCCGGACGACATCGAAGAAGAGCGGCGCTTATGCTACGTCGGCATGACGCGCGCCATGGATCAGTTGATCCTCACCCGGGCTGTTTACCGTCGCAGATATGGAACCGATTTGCCGGAAGCCGGCGTGCCCTCGCGCTTTCTCGAAGAAGTTCCCGCCCCACTGATCGAAGAACTGGGTACCCGGCGGCCAGCTCGTGTGGCGACGGGCTCACTTGCCCGTCCGGAACGTTCGTCCTCCGCAGGCAATGCGCACTATTCTTACGAAGATGAAGACCAAAGCCTGAGCTGGAACCGCGGCCCTGCCGCAGGCGCCAGGCACGACTCGTCGTCCGGCGCCCCGCATTACAACTCCATCGAGAACATTGCTGAGTTCTTTGCTTCGCGAGGAAAAAAGTTTACGCTTTCAAAGCCACCAGCCGAAGCGCCTTCCGGCAAGCGCGGATTCCGGCCCGGTCAGAAAGTTCGCCATCCGAAATATGGAGAGGGAACCGTCTTTCGCCGCGAAGGAGAAGGCGAAGACGCCAAGATTACGGTACAATTTCCTCGCTTCGGCTTGAAGAAGCTGGTGGAAAAATACGCTCAGTTGGAACGAGCCTGAAAAACATTTTGTAATTCTGCAATCGGGTAATTGAGTAATTTTCGGCAGCCGCGAAACTGCGCTTGTGGATTACCAGATTACTCAATTGCAAAATTTCAGATTCGAAAGTGAGTTCATGGCAAATACAGCACAATTAAGCAGGGACGAACGCAAAAAAGCAAAACGTACTGCGCGCAAAAAGCGCAAGGCGGAACATCCACTCAAGCCCCGCGATTACGCGCGCGGGTCGAAGAAGCGAAAGATGAAGAAGATGGCGCGCGGCCAGTCGAAGCGCTAAGAAACGGCACTCGGCGTGACGCCGTTGATCCGTACCCGGGTATCCCACCTTTCCCTTTTGGGAAAGGTGGGAGCATCCGAATAAGTACTAATTTGCTGATTGCGTCTTTTCAGGAGACAACAACCACTTGTCCCAATCATCCACGGATCCCACGGCGACGGTGCGCACGTCAAAGAATCAGCTTTTCTGCTGCAAATCGATCGACAAACTGATTGCGGAATCCGAAGCCCCCGGCCAGCGCCTGAAAAAGACGCTCGGCCCCTGGTCGCTCACCGCGCTGGGCATAGGCGCCATCATCGGAGCTGGCATTTTCATTCTCACCGGCACGGCGGCAGCCGGAGAGGATCAGCCTCCATCCATGCTTCATGCCCAGGTTCTCGATGTCATCATCGGCTTTCTGCATGGTGGTATGTCGCACGTCCTCATGCAGGGCCGCCCCCCAGCAGGGCCGTCGATTGCCATCTCTTTTCTCCTCGTGGCCATTGCCTGCAGCTTCGCGGGCCTGTGCTACGCGGAACTCGCCTCGATGATCCCCATCGCCGGCAGCGCCTATACCTATTCCTATGCCACGCTGGGCGAAATTTTCGCCTGGATCATCGGCTGGGACCTGATCCTCGAATATGTGGTCAGCAATGTTGTGGTGGCCATCGGCTTTGGCGCCTATACCAAGGCCCAGCTTGCTTCCTTCGGCTTCAACCTGCCCGATCGGTGGTCGACCCCGGTGTGGGAATCGGGGCGCTGGACTGGCGCCTATTTCAACTTCCCCGCGTTTCTCATCGTTTTCATTCTCACGGTATTGCTGGTGCGCGGGGTTCGCGAGTCTGCGGAAGCCAATAACGTGATGGTCGCAATCAAGATTGGCGCCATTCTGATTTTTCTGCTGGTGGGGGGCGCGCTGATCAAACCCGGCAACTGGCGGCCTTTTGCGCCCGCAGGATTGAGCGGCATCGTCAGCGGAGGCGCAATCGTCTTTTTTACATACATCGGATTCGATTCGGTCTCGACCGCGGCGGAGGAGGCGCGAAACCCTCAACGCGATATGCCTTTTGGCATCATTGCGTCGTTGGTCATCTGCACCATCCTTTACATCGGCGTTTCCATCGTCCTGCTGGGCATGATGAAGTACACCACTTTTGTCTCCGGCGAGGCCGCTGAAGCACCCGTGGCCTACGCCTTGCAGAAGCTGGGCGCCAACCGCTGGTCCCAGTCGGTGATCGTGATTGGCGCGCTCATGGGCATGATTTCCTCGTTGCTCGTTTTCCAGTACGGTCAGGCGCGCATCTGGTACGCCATGTCGCGCGACCGCCTGTTTCCCGCGCTGTTTTCCAAAGTGCATCCTAAATTTCAGACTCCGTACTACTCCACCTGGATTGCAGGTTTCGCCGTCGGCGTTCCGGCCGGAATTTTTGCTGTCAGCGACGCCGCCGATCTCTCGAATATCGGAACTCTTTTCGCCTTCGTGCTCGTGTCTTTCGGCGTCATCGTCCTCCGCCGCTCCCAGCCCGGGCGGCCTCGCGTTTTTCGCGTGCCTTTCGTGCCCTGGTTTCCTTTGATCTCGATCGTTCTTTGCGGTGGCCTGATGACTGGACTGCTCGTCATCACTTGGCTGCGCTTCATCATCTGGCTGGGGATCGGCCTTCTCATCTACTTCTTCTACAGCCGGCACCGCAGCGAATTCGCGAAAAAGCAGCCGTAAGCGGCGAGCTGCACGGCAACTGACGAAATGTCCCGGCGGCGCTCCCGGCGTCTGGTCCTGTCTCCATTACACGGCGTCATTCCGAAGCCCCGCGCCTTCACCAGCGGGGCGAGGAATCTCGAACCCGATGCTCCCCGTGCAAGGAGATCCTTCGCTCCGCCTGCGAAACGGACCGCGCTGGGATGGCGCCATGCAAAGCAAACTGCGTGCCTGGATTCGGGCGCCCTTCCACTTCTCGCAAATCTTCCCCCCAAAATCTACAATCGAATTCAATGTCTACTTCCGACCGCTTGGCGAGCAGTTTTATCCGGCTCTTACCCAAGGCCGAATTGCACCTCCATCTCGAAGGCACAATCGAACCGGCCACGCTACTTGAACTGCGCCAGCGTCGCGGCGAGCAAGTCACGCCTGCCGAGATCGAGGCGCTCTATCGCTATGACGACTTTCCCGGATTCCTCCTTTCCTTCAAAAACATCACCGAGCAATTGCGCACGCCCGAAGATTACGAGCTGATCACGTATCGCCTGATGCAGAAGCTGAAAGAAGAAAACATTCTGCACGCCGAGGTCTACATTTCAGTAGGCGTATGCTTGTCGCGCAAGCAGGAATTCGACGCCATCTTCGAAGGCCTGCATCGCGGACGCGCTCGCGGTGCCCGCGATTTCGGCGTGTCGCTGCTATGGCTGTTCGACGCGGTGCGGCAGTTGGGCCCGGAGGCGGCGCAGAAAGTTTTCGAACTCGCCCTGCGCTATAACGATCGCGAAGTCGTTGGAGTCGGCATCGGCGGAGATGAGCAGAAAGGCCCGCCCGAGCTTTTTCGCGATGCCTACGCCTGGGCGGCCGATCACGGCCTCCGCCTGACCGCGCACGCCGGCGAGAATGGCCCGCCAGAGTCGGTTTGGGGAGCCCTGAATTTGCGCGCCGAGCGCATCGGGCACGGGCTTACGGCTTTCCATGACTCCGATCTGGTCGAAGAACTGGCGCAGCGCCAGGTGCCGGTAGAAATTTGCCTGACCAGCAATTTGCGCACCGGGCTTTGCCCAAACCTCAACGATCATCCTGCCAAAAGTTATTTCGATCGCGGCCTGATGATCACGCTCAATAGCGACGATCCCGCCATGTTCGGCACCACGTTGGCGCGGGAGTATCACATCGCGCAGCAGACCTTCGGATTCACCGACGAACATTTGCGCGAATTGGCGCGCAATTCCTTCGAAGCGTCGTTTTTGCCGGCGGAGAAAAAGCTGCAGTTCCTGAATCTTTTTGACGCGGCTGCGGCCAGGTGAAATCCCGCATCACTCTCTTCGGAGTCAAGGCAAATTGGCCGCACACCAATTGAAATTCCGCTTGCTTCCCGGCTCGTATGCCATTCTGCGCATGGCTCCGGATGCAGCCCCTCCGGACTGGGCATCGAACGGCGAGTTCACTTCGCTCACGCGCACGCCAGATGAGCTTTCGATTGTCTGTCCTCAGCAGAATATTCCGCAAAACATCCCGCCCGGTCCGCGCTGGATTTGTCTCAAACTCGAAGGCCCGTTTGCCTTCTCGCAAACCGGAGTGCTGCTGGCATTCATCGAGCCGCTATCGAACAACCGCGTTCCGATCTTCGCCATTTCCACCTACGACACCGATTACGTTTTAATTCAGGAGCAATACTGGCATGCGGCACGGCAGATTTTGCGTGACGCAGGCCACGAGCGGCTGCCATAAATCTCATCCTGCAACGAACCTCCTCGGCCCGAATCATCCTCGCTGAACATTCCGCCTTAAACCAGCCGGCGGCGAATTAATGCCGTTCACTGTCGAAAATTTGCAGCATAGCCTCCACGGCCTGCGCCAGGGTCAGCATTCATGCTGTAATAAGAACAACGATCCAATGCCCTCGATTCTCACAACTCTGCGTCGCCGCGCCAAAGCGGCTCATCGCAACTTGCGCGGAGCAGCGATGGCCGCCCGCGCTCTGGCCTCCACCGATCATCCCTTGCTGGCGCACATTATTCCCGTGCGCCGCTGTAACCTCGCCTGCACTTACTGCAACGAGTTCGACGATTTCTCCAACCCGGTGCCGGTAGAAGAGATGTTCCTACGTATCGATCAGCTGGGCGCGCTCGGAACTTCAGTGGTCACCATTTCCGGCGGCGAGCCACTGCTCCATCCAGAACTGGACGACATCATTCGCCGCATTCGCTCCAACGGCATGATCGCGGGCCTGATCACCAACGGCTATCTCTTGGTTGCCGAGCGTATTCAGCGATTAAACCGAGCGGGATTGGAGTGGTTGCAGATCTCCATCGACAACGTGAACCCCGATGAAGTTTCGAAGAAAAGCCTGAAGGTGCTCGATAAGAAGCTGCAATTGCTCGCCCAGCACGCCGATTTTCATGTGAACATCAATTCCGTAGTCGGCAGCGGCATCGCTCATCCCCAGGACGCCCTGGTGATCGGCAGGCGCGCTATTAACCTGGGCTTCAGTTCAACCATCGGCATCATTCACGACGGCAGCGGACAGTTGCAGCCTCTGGGCGAGGAAGAGCGCAAAATCTACCACGAAATGAAGTCCATGGAGAAGCGCAGCTTCACCCGCGTCAACGCCTTCCAGGACAATATTGCCCAGGGCCTGCCCAACCATTGGCGCTGCCGCGCGGGCGCGCGGTATCTGTATATCTGCGAGGACGGCCTGGTGCATTACTGCTCGCAGCAGCGCGGCTACCCCGGAGTTCCCCTCGCTACCTACACGCGCGACGATCTGCGCCGCGAGTATCGTGCGGAAAAAAGCTGCGCGCCGCACTGCACGGTTTCCTGCGTGCATCAGGTTTCGATCTTCGACTCCTGGCGGGCGCCGCAGCAAGCTGTGCCCGCAGCGGCTGGTGCAGGCGCCAACGGGCTGATACAGATCAAATAGCCCTCGAAATGTGCGCGTCATCCCGAAGCCCCGCGTTTTCACCAGCGGGGCAAGGGATCTCGGCTACAACGAAGTCAAAGGCGTGCCGCGGCGTCTCGCCGCCGGTCACTACTTCTTCGGCTGCGCGCTCGGCGGCAGAATTCCATTCAGACGCAAATACATCGCGGCAGTCGAGTAATGGTCAGCCCAGCCTCCCGCCAGAATGAGCGCCGCCATGGCGCGCGGCCCCTGATGTCCTCCAAAAAGCTCGATGCTGTCACCAAGTTTGGAGTCATCCATCTTACTCAGCGCCTCATTGCAGAAATCGTAAGAAGCAGTCGCCGCCTCCAGCAGTTTATCCTTGGAATCAGTTTCTTTCGCTTCCTCGACCTTCGGGGCGGCCACGTCAGCCGCCTTGGCACACAGGCCGTTGTTGAAGCCGATGATGTGAACCGCGAGGTGAGCAAAGCTCATTTGCTCGGGCGTCGGCTTGTAGCTGAATTTGTCGGCCGGCATGGCGCTGATTGCGCCCAGCGTATTGGTTCGTGAACGAGCCAGCAACATCCGCAGTGAAACAGCCACCGGATCTTTAATGGCGGTGGCGGCCGTTTGGGCCTGGGCTGCGATCGCGAAAAGGCAAGCGAACGTGAAGATCGCGGTCAAGAAAATCTTCTTCATGGGAATTCTCCTGGGTAAACAGATTACGCGCTGCGGTCGAAGTTGCACAAATCGGAGATCTTGCCAGGATTTATCGGAACGCCGCGGCGAAGGCGACGCCCACCAGCGTCGCAACCACCCACCATCCAAAGACGATTCCAAAAGACGTGCCGCGTTTCACTTTGCTGACACATGTAAATCCAATCGCCGTCAGGATAAGCGTCCAAATCAGAAAAATGTCCAGAGACGTCCCCAGGCGGTGCAACACCGGCGAGTCGGCGGCGCTGAGGAAATATCCCGGGTTAGTGGCGACCGGATTATCCAGGGTAAACGAGTCTGGGTTCGTTCCGGCAGCTACCGCGACAATGGAAAGTATCAGCTTCAGCACCCCAGGCAGCGTGGCATAGTTCACGATGGCGAAAGAGGTCTTGAAGTTCACATCCGCCCCGCCCGCGAACTTGAACGTAGCAAAAAGAATCGCGGCAATGACTAAATTGAAAATCAGGATCACTAGCGGGTAGCCGTAGAGAAAATATTGCGTGCCTTTGGCCTGTCTTTCCAGTGCCTGCTCGCGCTGGTCGGCGGGCAAGTTCTCAACACGAGCGGCGGCCCTGGGCGATGCCTGAATCTGGTTTTCTGCAACCTTGTGATAACCGATCTTCTGCCCCACTACATAAAAGAAGACCAGCGACAAGATCGACACCAGTAGCCATGGCGCCCACCAGCTTGCATTGCGCCGCAGGTCAGTAAAAGTCTTCGAGGGTGCTATGAAAGTGTCGGCGATGCGCGCACCCTCAGAGAGCCCGCGCGATTCGTCGATCGGAGCAGCGGAAGGCGGCGAAAGTGGGGCAGTGGCCATGACGGGTCTCCTGTGAATTGCCAAGGAATTCTAGCTGTAACGGCAGGGCAAGACAAGCGGCCGCGAAGCGCGACCTCTCCATGAACCAGTTCGCCGCCGCCGCCACGATGAAGTTCGTCGAGGCGGCCCTGGATCCGGTGAAGTGCGGCAAGATCGTGCAGGACCCGGCTTATGCCGCGTTCAAGCGCGACCTGGAAACGCCCTCCGAAGCCGCCTCCTGATTTTTCTCCTGGCGCTGTGCACGGCGGACGTTGCGCACCCGCGAGAAAAAAAGGCCACCGGCGACGGTGGCCCTTTTTTCCTTTTTCTCTCAGACCACGGCCCGCGCGGGCTCCTCGACGGACGTCGCACTTCCCCGCGCACTTCGCAATCCAGGCGGCACTCCATAGTTCTCCCGCGCCGGCTCGATCGAGCGAATCCATTCCACCAGCTCGTCCAGGCAAATTTCGCCGGTCAGCACATGCTCGACGAAGGGGTGGCGCAGTATCTGGAAGTCGCGCATGCCATATTGCAGTTCGTGACTGATGAAGCCAGGTTCGCGCCGGTGGCGTTCTTCACACCACGGGCAGGCCTCGATGCGAGCCAGCCAGGGATAGATGCGGACGATCGTGTCGCAGCCAACCGGCTTGAGCCCGTTGGCCAGGATGGCCATTCCGTTCGCGCAGCGATCGATGCACGGTCCCCACTCCTCGACCATGACCCGGCCGAGGTCGACCGCGTCTGACAGTTGCAGGTTCAGCATTTCCAGAGTTTTCATATTCAGCCTCCAGCGGTCCGCCTAAACCGGGCGGCGGACGGCCGGACTATGACTATGAGCGAAGTTGCCTGGGAACGAGCCGCACGAATGGCCCGCGCAGACCTTTGAGCTTTTTGTTCTGGGAGTAGCGGTATCTGGGACAGCCTTGTTCGGCTGCCATACCGATCTCTAAATGCTTCGCCCGCGCAGCGCAAGCCCCGAATCGGGAAAGAATGATTGTTCTCCCCGTCGCCACTTCATTCCGGGAAAAATCGCAGAGGAAAATAATTCGGGCTGGCCAGCCGTTTGCCGATGGGAAGCCAGGAGGAAACACACATGATCGGGATAGCATCGCCACCATCGAGTCCCCAACTGAGCTGGGGCCAGTACGTGAAGCAGCGCCAGAGCGATCTGCAGCAGCTTGGGCAGGAGCTCGAGTCGGGCAACCTGAGCGGAGCGCAAAGCGAGTTCCAGGACATCGTAAGCCTGGCCAGCGAAACGCCGAGCCTGCCGGACGGGCGGCAGTTTTTGATGTCCGAGCGCCAGCAGGATTTCGATTCGATCGGCCAAGCGCTCGAAAACGGGAACGGCAGCGGCGCCCTCAACGCCTTCGATCAGCTCGAGGCCACATTTCATTCCAGTGCGAAAGCCGAGACCGGAGGCTACTCGCTTGACAGAGACGTGGGGCAATGATCGCCGCCGCCGCCACGATGAAGTTCGTCGAGGCGGCCATGGATCCGGTGAAGTGCGGCAAGATCGTGCAGGACCCGGCTTATGCCGCGTTCAAGCGCGACCTGGAAACGCCCTCCGAAGCCGCCTCCTGATTTTCCCACGGGCGCGAGCGACCCCGCGGAGACGCGCATCCGCGAAAAACAGGCCGCCGGCGACGGCGGCCTTTTTTATCCCATTAAAATCCCATTAAAACCAGATTTCCTCGCGGCCCTCAAAAGCGGCCCTCAAAAGCGCCCTCAGAAGCGGATGGTCATGCCGAAGCTGGCGGTGGCTGTGATGCCGCGCGTGCTCTCCTGCTGCCTGGTGAGCACCAGGTCGTAGGGGTCGGTCGTCGACGTGTGGAAGGTGAAGATGTCGAAGTCCTCGTGAAACAGCACGTGCCCGCGAGACGCCGGCGAACGCACGTAAAAGTTGGTATCGACCCCGACGACGCCGCTGGTGCAGATGCAATATTTCGCCAGCGCCGGCTGCCCCGGGCCGGGCGTGAACTGGACCTCGACCGGGTAGTCGGTATATTCCCGCATCTCGCGGAAGAACATCCACTGCACGCGCAAGAGGCCGTCTGCCCCGAATTCGTGCCCCATCCCCGCGCTGGGCGCCCAGGCATATTTCTTGTAGGGAGTAACCGCCGTCTCTGACCACCGGGGCCCGGCGCCAAAATAATTCCGTCCGCGCCGCCAGAACAGATAGCCCTCGGCTCCGCGGTAGTGTCCTTTTTCGTGCGGGACCTGGGCGCCGTCGTCGACCTTGCGGATGAAGTCGTATTTGCCATCGGCGAGAAACAGGAAGTGGGTGCGCTCCACGCTGATTCCGGCCATGGTGTCGAGCCCACGGCCGAAGCCAGCACCGCCGGGGTCGAATGCCGGCTCGACGAAGGGATGGATCCCGGTGTGCCGGATGCCGGGCGAGTCAACCTGAAAAGTCTGGGCGCGGACGAACACGGTAAGGATGGCGATAGCCAGCAGCGCCGCTGCGAACCTCATGCCTGCCTTATCGGCGGAAGGCGCGGCACGCAATACTAAAATGTTTATAATGCGATAACCTTTTTACGTAAAAACAGGTCCTCGAAGGATCGGCGCTTCTTTTTCGGGTAGCGCCAGAAGTAATGCACGGTCTGGCCGCCGTTGCGCTGTGCGCTGGCGTAGAGCCGATTGCGGAAGTCCGGTTCCAGTTGCCACCATCGCACCATCCAAACCTGATAGCGCGGGACGCCTGGCTTTGGCTTTGTGCGGCGCATCTTCCTTGCCCGGAGCACCAGCCAAGTGCGCTCCTTCTTCGCGCCCGGATTCGACTGCACGATGTCGCCGCGCTTCGGCGCGGGATGCCCTTCGTCGAGCAGGTCAATGAAGTTCATAGTTCCACGGCTCGGGCAGCAGGCCGTAGGGCAGATAGAGCGGACGGGCCGGCGAACCATCCGAATTCTTTTTGAGGCAGTCGAGGCGGATGCCCTTCTGTTTCAGGCTTTCTCCGAGAAGCCATCCGCGATCGGTCTTGAGCCGCCCCCAACATGCGACGACCTTCGTCGCCTTGAAATCCGCGATGTAGCCGACGATGTGATCGGCAGTGTTTTCCCGGCCAATAATGTCCAGGCCCCGCGCGCGGGCGGCATACAGGTCTTTTGGCTGTGTTGCCTTGTAGGCGTAGGCATTGAGTTTGAGCATTCCTCCAAATCCCCAACTGCGAACGAAGTGAATCTCCTTCGCCACGGTGGGATCATTTTCGGTTTCGGTCGCGGTCGAAGGATTCATTCCAATCAGGCAGCACATCGCCAGATCTGCGTCCCAGACGCGGGTCAGCCAGAAGCGGTAGCGCCCGCACAGCGAGAATCGCGCGGCTCCATCCCAGGCGGTCATCCGGCTAGCTCCATCTGCCCGGTATCGTTGCCCAAGTTCGCCGGCTGCCAGCTCGGTTGCATACCCGCCTCTACTTGTTCCCCGCAACCCAACAATTGTGGAGTATTTGTTGTGGGCTCACTCGTCTGAGAGACCCACCTCACGGGCATAGTATGAACTCATGCCGGCTATGACTCCCACCGGAATCGTCGGCCTTGCGCTGGAGTTGATTCCGGCCGTGTTGTTCGCCTTCGCCGCAGAACAGGTCGCCCGGACTGTATCGGGCTGGCGCAAAGCTGTGCGTCTGGCCGTTCCGGCGATTTTCGTGACGCCGTATCTTCTGGTTTCAATTTCCGCGCACATCTTCCGCTGGCAATGGTTCGCCCTGTACGCGGCATTGCCTGTGGTAATCGCCTGGCTGCTGATGCAAGCCGCCGTTCTCGATCCTGAGCAGCGAGGCAACTGGCGCGATGCGCTGATTCTGCTGGTTCTGGGTCTGGCTGTCGATCTGCGCTGGTTTGAAAGCGCTTGGCCAAACGGCCTGCGGGCATTGAACGAACTGTTTTTGGTCGATGCCGGTTTGTATGGCTTCCTGGCAATCCGGCAGCTAAGCGGTACGGGATTCGATTTTCATCTCCGCTGGAGCGACTGGAAAATCGGCCTCCGCGAACTGGCCTTCTTCGCTCCCATCGTCATCGCGCTCGGAATCGCTTTGGGATTCATCCATCCCCATCGCAACCTGCCTGGCCTGGGTTCGGCAGCTCTCCGCTGGATATTGATCTTTTTATTTACCGCGGTGCCCGAAGAACTCTTTTTTCGCGCCTGGGTGCAGAATCTGCTCGAGCGGCGTCTTGGCCGGCGTGCGGCCCTCCTGCTTGCATCCGTAATCTTCGGCTTGTCCCATTTCAATAAGCGGTCCGCGCACTTCAACTGGCGCTATGTGATTCTGGCCGCGATCGCCGGCATTTTCTATGGCCGCGCATGGCGCGATCAGCGCAGGGTTCCGGCTTCCACCATTACCCACGCAACCGTCGACTGGTTGTGGGGTTTGTGGTTCTAAAAGTTCCAGCCCGCCTGCAGCGGGTTTCAAAAAAGTACGCTTTGAAAGGGCGCGGCTTTAGCCGCGGCCGCTTACGAGCAAGAAACGCTTCGGGCTTTAGCCCCCGAAGGTATAGCGATTCGCTCAAACCCATACTCCTGCAATACGCTCCAAGGAATTCCGGGTACTGTCTTAATTGCCGTGGCACCGCTCTGCGAAGGCGGAACCTCGGCACCGGGTGGTCTGATTTCCACCGCGTGCGCTCGCTTCAGTTCTCGTTGAACGTCGCAGCTGAGGTTGTAATCGTGGTGGCGGGCATGAAGCCGTTGCTGAACAATCCACTCACGCCCCCAAATTGCCAGCGGTAAGGATACTGAATTTGCACGCAGGTGTTGACCGTCTCCACCGCGCCGTTCTCCGCCGCCATACAGCCGCGATTGATGCTGAGGGACAGCGTTCCCCCGCCGGGGCATGGGGCACTCGAGCTCCAGGTCAGGGAGCCGGCACTCAGCGATGGCACCGGAAGGCCGCAGTCGTTGACCTGTTGAGCCTTCAGGTAGCTGTCGATGACGTAATAGGCATCGGTGACTGAGACTGGTACGGCGATGGGAGCAGCGAGATCGCTCGCGGGGTCAGAAGCCGCGATGCGCGCGCCTTCTCGCGCGGCATTCGTCAACTTCTGCTTCAGTGTCACCGCATTACTGAAGTCGAAAATTCCGACCACGAACAAGACGAGCACCGGCAGCGAGAGCGCAAGCTCGACGATCTGCGAGGCGCGGGTGTCTCCAAGCCGGTTCATTAATGCACCGGAGGCCGCTTCTTGATGCTCTCGGCCATTCCCTTCAGAGTTCGGCGGAACTCACGATCCGATTCGCGCTTCCGGGGGCGGTTAGGGTTCTTTTTACCTGCTCGTCTCTTTAGCTCTGGATTCACAATGTTTCATCAATTCTAAGCCGAGCCGCCGCCGAAAAGTCATCCAGACCATTCGAGCCTGCAACGACTTCCGGTCACTGTCTTAATCACCACCCTACATTCGAGCACAGTTTATGACCGAAGTAACCTAAACAGCCTTCAGGGTGCGCTGCATCTCACTCTTTCCTCCATAAAATCAGAGGCGGATGAGTCTGTTCTGGCGCAATCGCTGGTTTGTGCTGGCGGGCGGCATTACGCTGGCATTTGCCGTCGTCTCCCTGGCTCTGCCCCGAGGACCATTGTTGGCGGCGATTTCCGATAATGCCTATTTCCTCCTCTCCTTCATCGCCGCCGCCGTAATGCTCTCCAACGCCTCGCGCGAGAGTGGCGCCGAACGGCAATTCTGGGCGCTGATGGCGGCCGGTTGTTTGCTCTGGACCTGGAACCAGTTCGGTTGGGTTTATTTTGAGGTGTTCCTGCACAAGTCGCTGCCCGATCCCTCTTTTCTGGATGTCGCCTTGTTCCTTCACCTGGTTCCTATGATTGCAGCCGTCGGCTTGCGCCCGCATGTAAAGCAAGGAGAGCAGCGCTTCGCTATCGGCGCTCTCGATTTCGTTTTGCTGGTGGTTTGGTGGGTTTTCCTTTACGCCTTTGTGGTTTTCCCATCGCAATATATTTCCCTGAACGTTCCCGAATACGACAGAACCTGGGGCGCGCTTTACGACATCCAGGGGTGCGTCCTGCTATTGGTGCTGGGACTTGCGGCCCACAGTGCTACCGCCGGATGGCGATCGCTATTTCTCAATCTCATGTTTGCCGGCGGCATATACTCCCTCGATTCGCAAGCCGTGAATCTGGCAGTTGCCAACGGAAAGTACTACAGCGGTTGCCTGTACGACGTACCTTTACTGGGCACGATGGCATGGATTACGGCTACCGCCTTGTCCGCACGCCAATGGCCCCGCGAGGTCGTCTCTGCCGGCGACGATGACGCCTGGAGCAAGCGTACCCTGCGTCTGGCTATGCTCGCCATCCTCACCTTGCCGGGCATGGGCCTTTGGGCCTACTGCTGGGACCACTCGCCCCTCCCCGCCCGCACCTTCCGTCTTTTTACCGTATTGGCGGCCATGCTCGTCATGGGCATCTTCGTGTTCATACGGCAGTATCTTCAGGATCAAACCCTGATTGATTTGCTGCGCGATTCGCAGAGCACCTTTGAAAATGAGCAACGCCTGCAGAGCCACCTCGTGCAGCGGGAAAAATTGGCTTCCCTCGGTCAATTGATCGCCGGCGCAGCCCAGGAAATCGACCAGCCTCTGACCGCCATCATGAACTATTCCGAAAAACTGTGGTCGAACGAGCGGCTCTCCAGCGAACAGGATAAGCTGGTGCGCAAAATCGTCAACCACTCGCAACGTACCCGCGAACTGGTCGCTAATCTCTTAAGTTTTGCGCAACAGCGCTCCGGCGAGCGCATGATGGTCGATGTCAGCATGCTCTTGCAGCGCAGCGTGCATATGCGCGAGTTGCAGCAGCACGGCCAGAAAATTCGTTTCGAGCTTGAGATCGACCCCCACCTTCCCAAAATTCTCGGCGATGGCCATCAGTTGTTCCAGGCCTTTGTGCAAATCGTCGAGAATGCCGTCGACGCCCTCCAGGAATCCGGCGGAGGGACTCTCCATGTGACTGCCGGCTGTCACGACGGCGAAGTCGTGATTCAATTTTCCGATAGCGGGCCCGGAGTCAAAGAACTGCACCGCGTCTTTGACCCCTTCTACACGACCAAGCCAATCGGCAAGGGGACTGGCCTGGGATTGAGCGCCGTTTATGGCGTCGTTCAGGACCATAAGGGACAAATCACCTGCCAGAACAAGCCGGAGGGCGGCGCTTTGTTCGTGCTGCGCCTGCCCGCAGGAAAGCCAGCCGACCCGCAAGCCTTGGCCGCCGCCCAATCGTAAATCGCCAATCAACAATCAAATTTCGCGCAATCAGGAATCCCGCCCGCCGCTGTTAACTCTTCGCTCAATTGTCACCCGCCTCTATCCGAGCTATTCTGCCCCTTCCGCATCATTATCATTGCGAGCCCATGGCTAATCTTTTTGAGCTGCCCCGTTACATTGCAGTGGAAGGACCCATCCGCGTCGGCAAGAGTACGCTCGCCCGCATTCTCGCCGAACGCCTGAATGCGCAACGCGTGATGGAGCCGGAATCCAATCCTTTTCTCCCCGCTTTCTATGAGGGCGAAGCCGGGGCTGCGTTTCAGGCGCAATTTACCTTTCTCGTGCACCGCTTCGAGCAGTTGCAGGCGCTCGATCTCGGGCCGCGCTCGCAAAAAACCGTGGTCGCCGACTACATCATCGAAAAAGACAAGCTTTTCGCCTGCCTGAATCTGAACGACCAGGAACTCGACACCTACAATCGCTACTACAATTATTTTCGCGCCCAGCTGCCCACCCCTGACCTCGTCATTTATCTGCAAGCCACGCCCGAAGTCCTCAGGAAGCGTCTGCGCAAAAAAAATGCTCCCGGCGAGCGTGCCGTGAGCGACGAATATCTCGACGAAGTGGTCAAGGCCTACGAACACTTCTTCTTTCACTACACGTCTTCCGATTTGTTGATCGTGAATACCTCTGACATTGATTTCGTCGAGCGCAACGAAGACCTTCAGCAACTTCTCCGCAAGGTGAGCGAGCCGATCAAAGGCACGCAATATTTCCTGCCGCTGGGCGGGCAGGAGGCGGCAACCGCGTAACCGGCCGCCACGGAACCATTCGGGATTGTCGTCCTGAGCAAGCTTCCTTTGCGCAGCGAAGGACCTGGGCGAGCCGCGCGAAGTGGCGCGGTTTTCGCGCCACAATGATGCGCGTCTGGCTCGCATCCTTCTTGCAAACCGAGCCTACTGATTACGAACTCCGCGCCCGCCTTCCCTTACTTCCTATGTCCCGGCAGAGCGTAAAGCGAAAGCGCTCTTCCCACCTTTGCAAATTCCGGATCGGCCGTCACCAGCCACGCCTCGCGCTCCATGGCAAGTTCAGCCGCGAATGCGTCCGCGTAACCTAATCCATGTTTCTGTTTCAAAGCCGCAGCTCGCGTGGCGCGGTCAGGGTCTGCTGGTATCACTGTTATCGGTAAGTTCCTCAGTTTCGACTCCGCCTCCCGGGCTCGGGCTTCGCCGTGGTGTTTCCAGGCGATGTAGAACACCTCGCCCCAATTGATGGCCGAAAGAAGAAGTGGACCGTCGTTTCGGAAAGCCTCCTCTATCAGGCGGCGGACCTTCTGCGCGCCGGCTCGGTCCTCGAGGAGCGCTATCAGCGCATTCGCGTCCAGAACATACCGCCGGGATCGGCTGCGCGGCCAGGAAGGAGTCACCGTCTGTTCCGCTCACGTTCCCGCTCGCGCTCTCGGTCCTTAAAGTGTTCTTCAAACATCGAAGGCTCGCCGGGACGCGGCTTCAGAAATCCCTGGATTTCGTCCAGCAGGCGTTCAGTGATTGGAGTCAGGACCAGGCGGCCGTTCTCCTCGCTCCAGGCCGCCGCCGTGCCTTTTTCCAGCCCTAATTTTTCGCGCAATTCCGCTGGAATGATTACTTGGCCTTTAGAACTGATGGTGATGCGGTGCGTTGCCATATGCTATCTTACCATTTGGTAAGATGGAAGACAATACGTCTTACACGCAAGGTTTCTGACGAACGCTCGCCTCCACCCCACCAAAACCACCCTCGACGAACAACCTTTTCCCCGCTACAATGTCTCCAGCACCACCCCGGGTGCTGACAGGCTCTATCCGGCCGGGCCGGAGGGGCACTGGAGGACAACATGAGTCTCACCCCGATCGGCGGGCGTCCGCAGGACGATCTTCGCCAGAAGGTTACCGCCGCTTCCCTGCGGGAGCGGAAACTCCGTCACGAACCCATCACTTGCCTCACCGCCTATGACTATCCGAGCGCACGCCTCATCGATGAAGCCGGCATCGACATGGTTCTCGTGGGCGACTCGCTGGCTCAGGCCATTCTCGGCTACGAAAACACGCTCTCAGTCACCATGGATGAGATGCTGCATCACGTAAAAGCCGTCCGCCGCGGCGTGAAGCACGCGCTGCTGCTCGCCGACATGCCCTATGGTTCTTATCAGGCTGACGCCAACGAAGCCCTGCGCAACGCCATTCGTTTTGTGAAAGAAGGCGGCGCGGAAGTGGTCAAGATTGAGGGCGGCGAAAAACGTGCGGAGGTCATTCGCCGCATTATCGACGCCGAAATTCCAGTCTGCGGCCACATTGGCCTGACCCCGCAATCAGTAAATACCATGGGCGGATATAAGGTGCAGGGCAAAAGCCTCACCGACATCGAACAGCTCATGCGCGACGCCGTGGCTCTCGACCGCGCCGGCGTGTGCTGCATCGTGCTCGAAGGCATTCCGCGGGAAGTCGCGGCCATGATCACATCAGAAGTCGCCACGCCCACCATCGGCATCGGCGCCGGCCCCGAATGTGACGGCCAGGTGCTGGTATTTCACGACATTCTCAACCTGACTTTCGCGCTGCCCGCCAAGTTTGTGCGCCGTTACGGCGACGCGGCCGAGCTGATCAGGAACGCGGTCGAGGCTTTTCGCTCCGATGTGAAATCGCTGCAGTATCCCGGCGATGCAGAGTCTTATCATCTGCCGAAAGAAACTAAAGTCGGCCTGGATGCAGTGCTCGCGCGCAAGCTGGCGATGCGCAGATAGGCAAATCGGCCCCTGATTTCGTGAACCCTTTCAGGGGCGTCATCCCGAAGCCCCGCGCTTCACCAGCGGGGCGAGGAGCCTGCCCTGAGCCGAATGGCGAAGGGATCTGGGCGAGCCGCCCGATGTGGCCTGCTCACGTAACCGCGTCATCCCGAAGCCCCGCGCTTTCACCAGCGGGGCGAGGAGCCTGCCCTGAGCCGAATGGCGAAGGGATCTCGCGCGAAGAGTATGCAAGGGTGGAGTCGGCGGTGTTACTCTACTGCTTAGAGGAGCTTTCTATGCCAACCCTCTTTCCCGCTTTTTTCTTCGGCTTCTTGGGCTTTGGTTTCGTGATGTACTTTCTGCCCTCCATCATTGCCCTCGCCCGCAGCAAGCGGGATATCGCCGGAATCGTCCTGCTGAATTTCTTCCTTGGATGGACGATGATCGGTTGGGTCGTCGCCCTCGTCTGGGCTGTCAAGACCGACGTTCCTGTGGTGGTGGTGCGGTGAGCTTGTTCGCTGGCCGCTCGTGGGCTTGCAAGGCATCGCTTCCCGCTTTTCTTTTGTTAATGAGCTTTGCTTATGCCGCGTGCTCACGCCAGGCCGCTCCGCCGCCGCAAGATCCGGTCGCTTTGTTGCGCGCCATCGCTCCTGCCGATCCCACGAAGTACCCATCGTCTGCGCAAAACAAGCACTGGGACAATCCATATCTGATCATCCGCACCGGCGAAATCGCCCTGCTCACCGCCGTCACCGCGAACGAGGAGCAAATCTTGAAGCCGCCGCAAGTCGTCACCACATTGGCGGGGCTGCCTGCTTCGGCATGGCCTTACGGACGCGCCGTCGCCATCCTCGTCGACGAGAAACCGGCGACCTCCGAATCCGACAAGAGCTCTCTTCGCCGCAACCGCGGCATCGTGGAAGGCGAGTTGCAAGACGCAGGCGTCACGATCGTCTGGATGCCGGAATCCTGAGCCCGAACGCTTCGCAATGCAGATTCACACAACCATCCCCGAAATGCGCGCTGCCTGCCGCGCCGCACGCCAGGGCCAGAAGCGCCTCGGATTCGTTCCCACCATGGGCGCTCTCCACGAAGGGCACTTGTCTCTGGTAAGGGCGGCTCGCGCTTCCTGCGACGCCGTTGCCGTATCGATTTTTGTCAATCCCACCCAGTTCGGACCGAATGAAGACCTCGCACAATATCCGCGCTCATTCGAGCGTGACCGGCTGCTGCTGGAAAAAGAAAATGTCGATTTGCTTTTCGCTCCCTCGGTCGAAGAAATGTATCCCGCCGGCGCTGTGACCTGGGTGACCGTTGAAGGCTTGAGCCAAAAGCTCGACGGCCGCTCCCGTCCTGGGCATTTTCGCGGCGTGACCACAATTGTCTCCAAGCTCTTTCACATCATTGAGCCTGACGCGGCATTTTTCGGGCAAAAAGATGCCGCGCAAGTCGCCGTCATACGCAGGATGGTTCGCGACTTGAATTTTCCCGTTGAGATCGTCGCTTGCCCGATCGTTCGCGAGGCCGACGGCCTGGCCATGAGTTCGCGAAATATGTTCCTCGACAAGCAGCAGAGGCAACAGGCGCTCGCATTGCATCGCTCTCTGATGCTGGTAAAGAGCGCCTGGGAAACTGGCGAAACCGTTGCCTCGAGACTGGCCGCCATTGGCCGGTCGGAGATCGAGCGGGAAGGTTCGGTTCGTCTCGACTACTTCGAAATTGCCGACCCCAACAACCTCGATCCTCTGGCTAACGTCTCCAGGGGCGCATTGGTTGCCGTGGCCGCCTTTGTGGGATCCACGCGGTTGATCGATAACATTCTCTTGTAGCCCCGCTAAACAGATCGGTGCGCGTCGCGCAGCCCTTCCAGCGTCGGTGAGCGAAAACGCAGGGCGTACCTCACTATCGGCGATGCCAGAATTCTTATCGACGCCCAAACAAAATTCCTGTTTCCACCTCAACTGGTTTCCCATCGACCACGTAGGGTTTGAACCTCCATTGTTCCAGCGCGTCTGTGACTGCCTTCGCTTGATCAGGAAAAGCGCTGATCAGATGTATGTGTTTCACTTTGCCCTCTCTATCAATGACGATCCGCACCGGCACCGGATTGAACCGATGCCCGTTAAAAATAGGATCCACTCGCGTGAGCGTGTTTTCCTCGCGTGCATAATCCTTGATGCAAACCGGAAACGCCCCTCCTCCATCTCCGCCGCTGGCGCTGGCATCCGCCGGCAATTTCATTCTGTTCAGATCCAGCACTAAGCGGTCCAGCAATCTTGTGTCGCGGCTGGTCAGCACAAACTGCACTGCGTGACAGCGAATTTGAATCCCCAGAACGTACCAGTGCAGCTCCGCTACCGGCGACCAATAAGCAAAAAAACTGAAAGAGCGGCCAGCCACGTCGCGCAGAATTGGCGCCGTCTCCATTTTGTAGTCCGCCTGCAAATGGTCCTTCGTGTATTCGCTGAGTTCCAGGGCATTGTCGGCGGGCAGGGGCGTTAAAAACATATCCTGTGCTTCAATCAGCATGCTCGCCGAAGCCGGACCGTCTTTCGCAGGACCGATCTGTGCAAGCACGTAACGGCCGCTTTCCGATGGCGGCGGGCCTTCATAATCCTGCGTCCAATCCTTGGGTAGTGGATAGCTCATGCCAAAGTATGGATCGCTGAAGACACCTTGCGCGACCGTTGCGGCTTCCGGCACAGGAGTCGCGGAATTACTGGCGCTCGACGACGCGCCTCTCACCAGGATGGTCTCCGCCGGAACCTTCGTGATCGGCGGTTCGTTCTGCGAGGCATCTGCATTGCCTCTAGCTGGGACATTCGCGCTTTGGCTTTCGCCCGCTAACGACGCGGACAAGACCACAAGCAGGAGCAAATACTGCAAACGGAGCTTCATATCATCCTTCGAAACAAGCGAACGTCAGGCAGGTGGGCCCGGGGTGTTTTCTGGGAACTTAGAACCAGCTGACGGGACGCTTCCGCGTCCCGTCAGCCCCACGCACAAACTACAGCGAGCGCAGAAAGTCCAGCAGCTCTTGCTGCTGAGTCGACGTTAGTTTGTTGAAGTTGTTGATCACATTGGTGGCCTCGCTTCCCCTGCTGCTGTGATCCTCGATCGCCGTCATCAAATTGGTGGTCCGGCCATCGTGCAACAGGAAGATTCGTTGTCCCAGCCCCCACAATGGAGCGGTGCGGAACTGGTCGCCTCCCGCGCTGCCTTGCGAAACGTTATCCGCAAGACGATTCCCCATATCATGGATCTCAAGATCCGAAAATGCATTCACCGCGACATTGCTGAGCGCCGGCACGAAGTTTGAGACTTGTGTCGTACCGGGACTCGGGTTGTGGCAAGTAGCGCAGCCAATCGAGCTGAACAAACTGCTGCCTGCGGAAATCGTGCTGGCAGCAACCTGCGAGCCGTTCAGGACTACAGCCCCTGTCGGCGGCGGCGCAAGGAAGCGCATGAAGTTGGCAAATGCCGAGACATCGTCAAGTACTGCGGCATTGCTTGTCTGGGTTGGATTCGACGTATCTTCCGGATAACCGCTTCCGGAAAGATTCAAACAACTCGCCGCCAGTCCCGCAGCCTGCTCTTCCTCGGGCAACGGCCTGTCTTGAGGAAACAATTCGTTGCTGACTCCCATCTCCACGTTGTAGGCTTCCCCGGCAAACATGTGCAGCGACTTGTTCTGCGCCTTCCACCCGAAGCGCGTAATGGTGCCATCGTTGCCGCTGCGGTTGAAAGAACCGGCAATGCCGAGATTGTTGTCGAGATTCTTCGCCTGGTTGGCTAACAGCGTTGAATCGTCCAGGTTCTCGATCAGGCCCGCCCCAAACACCGGCGTCGGAATGCGGAAGATCAAATCGTTCGCCGCCAGATAGGCATTGAAATTCGGTTGCCCCAAATTGCACTTGCCGGCATCGGAGCGCCCCGTGACCGTGAATAGATCTTCCACGCCCCCATTGGGCGCATTGAAGTTGACCCCTCCACGGGAGTTGAGAAAAAAGGGAGCTCGTGCTTCTAACGTTGGTCCGGCGGCCGTGATGAACGTTGGCATGGTATCGTCGGGAGCCACGCCGCTGCTGATGAACTGAAACTGCGGATTCACCCCAGCGCCTGATCCGCCCGGCGCGGGTTGCGCGTGGCACGAGCTGCACTGATTCGAGTTAAAGCGTGGACCAAGGCCGCTGTTGGCGGAATTGGAAACTGTCTCCACCTGCTCAAAACGGTTGAGACCGTCGTTGAAAAACGCGGTGAAGCCGTTGGGATCGTTCGATGGATTGATGATCGTTGCTCCCGTGCCGCGGCTCGCGCTCTGCACTCCGGGATCGGTTTGGGCTGAGACTACGCCGGCGACGAACAACAGCGCCAAAAATAGAGACGAGATTTTGTGCTTAGACACAACTTCCTCCTGATTGGGCTGAGATGGGTCGTACAGCCGGAATGGCGCGGTTGAAGCGGGCTGCCTCCGGCTTGTGGGTACTGGGAGCCGGATTCAGTGTGTGTGGAGTTTTGTAACCCGGCATTCCGCTCGATGCAAGAAAAATCGTGACCGAGGTTGCACCGTTGAAACGGCGCGCGCGCCGCGCCTGTTCTCATCCGTATTGTTTTCTTTTCACTACGAACAATTCCGGACAAGGCACATTGCCCTAGTCACAAGGACTAAGCAGTGTGAGTTGTTCTGAAACCTGTGTGTCTGCGCGATCTGTGCAGTGAAAATTTGCCTACGGCAGAACCGCGACGGAAGTGGTGGATTGCACTTCCGTGGGCAATAGCTCGCGCATCATATCTTCGATCTGCGACCACACTTGAGGATCGCACTCGCTTTGCACGTGGCCGGGAGTAAAGAAACGGTCAGCCCACGAATAGCCGGCACAACGAATCGGATGCTTTCTGTAGTCGATCCGGTAATTCCCCAGGATTTGCGTCTTCTCGGGGTCGGCGGCGGTGATCAGCGGTTCGCCGTGAAGGATTCCATGCGGCTGGTAAAAATTAACCGCCTCCGCCACGTTGTCAGGAATCACGGAATCGTTCTGCCAGACCTTGGCGATGCTGTCGACCTGCACGGTAAGGATTACCGGCACACCCTTGCGTCGCAAATCGCGCGCCAGCAAAACCGCCGCCGCTCCTCCCCAGCTATGGCCAAAAAGAATGATGCGCGCACGTGCCTTCTCTGCGGGTGAGAGAATGCCGTCGTGATTCACATCCAGCAGCCTGAGAATGGTCTGGCACGCCTGTTTCCTGTGGCGATTCTCGAAGATCTGAATGTAAGTGCTTGCCGGCAGTGAGCCTCGGATGCGCTCCGCCAGTTGCACCGGCCCGTGGCGCGCATTGTCATGGCCCACGAATCCGCCCACGAAGCCGACCACGATGTTTGTAGGGGCGCCGGCGCTGCTGGAAACGGAAGAAGCCTCCCCCGCTTTCGACATCACCGGCATCATCAGCGCCACAAGCGCTATCACGGCACTCACTGCACGGGATGCTGACCGGCCAGGCACGACCACTCCTGCCCGGTGAGATGATTCCTTCGATTGCGAGGATGCCGAAAAAATGGGGCCCATTCTTTATGGAACGGCCGGCGCGTCAGAAACCTTAACCAGTGCGGCTTCTGGCCGGTTTTCCGTCCAACAGTCTACACCTGTTCGCTCCCCCATGGAGGGCCCAAAGGTGGTGGTAGTCCCCCAGTTTGCTTGTCATCCTGAGGGGTCGGCTTTGCCCGGCGAAGGGTCTGCCCTGAGCAATCGAGCGGAACGAGCGCGCCGATCGAAACCATGCAATGGCGAACTAGCCAAAAATCGAAAAGGCTTAAAAGTCCGCCGTTACGCCCTCATCTCCTCGCCTTCGGCCCCGAAACGAAGGGATTGCCCGCTACAACAAACCGCAACCGATGAGCCGCAGCCTTGGTGATTCCGATCCGCGTTGTCACGCGAATCCTGCCCGGACGAAACCCGTCGTCTGCCATCCACAAGCCGGAACTTTCATCAGTCAGGTCCCGGCCGTTGTCGCGCGCTCGGGTGATGCCGAAGGCTTCGGCCAAACGTCCGGGGCCGCTGGTCAGCCGGACAGAATCGCTCCGGCTCACGAGTGAAAGGCCCCGCGCGCGCGCCATTTCTTCCAGCCCGGAAATCGGTTCCAGCGCACGAATCAGCACAGAACCTGCCTGGCCTTCCCGCTCGCACGAAACATTCAGGCAGTAATGGTTCCCGTAGATGAAATAAATGTAAGCGTGCCCGGGAGGTCCAAACAGAACCGCATTGCGCGCCGTGTTTCCGGCCGCCGCGTGCGCCGCCAGATCGTTTGTGCCGAGGTAAGCTTCCGTCTCGACAATGCGCCCCGCCAGCAAGTCCGTCTCGTCGCGCCGCACCAGCACTTTGCCTAACAACTCCCGCGCCACCCCCCGCGGCGTGCGCGCGAAAAAATCGGGGCCAAGCGCCAGTAGGCGCGGGCAGTCGTGCAGAGCGCTTGTCATCCTGAGCAAGCCTCCTTTGCGCAGCCAAGGGCCTGCCCTGAGCTGGAAGGCGAAGGGATCTGGACAAGCCGCGCCCGGCTCGCTTCCTTCTCAAACTGCACGACTGCCCAAGCAGGGATATTCCTTACGCCGCGCCCTTCGCCGACTCTTTCAAATAAGCCAGCACTTCCACCGCATGGCCCTCCGGCTTCACTCTCGGGAAGATATGCTGAATCCTGCCATCCGGCCCAATGATGAATGTCGTTCGCACAATGCCCATCACCTTTTTCCCGTACATGTTCTTTTCCTGCAGCACGCCAAAAGCGTCGGCGACTTTTTTATCCGCGTCGGCCAGCAGCGAAAACGGCAGCTTGAATTTTTCCTGAAATTTCTTCTGCGCCTTGGGTGTGTCGGGAGATATGCCGAGTAACACCGCCCCGGTTTTCTGCATCTGCCTGTAAGTATCGCGAAATGAACAGGCCTCGACGGTGCATCCCGGCGTATCCGCGCGCGGGTAAAAATACAGCACGATCTGCTTGCCCCGCAGGCCCTTCAGCGATACTTCGTTTCCATTCTCGTCCTGCAAAGTGAACTCGGGAGCTTTATCATTGATATTAAGCATGAACGCCTCGCTTTCAAATAAGTTGGGCTCAAACCAACCAGGTTCGCAAAAACCAGGTTCAAACAGGCTGCTCAGTACCTACTCTGTGCCACTCTGTGCCCTCTGTGTTAAGGATTCTTTGCCGGCTTCTGACCGCGCAAAAGCAACCGCAGCCACTACCAGGCTCTTCCGCCGCCGGCTGTGGCTGCCAGTCATTATAGGCCTGCTTATCATCGCCATCAGTCTGCCCGTTTTCGCACAAAGGCCGCAGCTCAGGCGGCCCGAGGAGCCAACTGAAGAGAAGCCTCCCGAGCCGAAGAAGCCGAAGAAAGTAAAAGGCCCGCGCGCCGTAGCGCTTCTCCAGACCGGCAGTAACGGCAAGACAGCCCTGATCCCGGTTGCGATTCTGGTCGACGGCAAGTTTTATGATGCCAGCCTGTACAAAGCCGATCCCGTCCCCATGGCGCTCTACTCCGGCACGGTTTACGAGGTCGAACAGACCGGATCCTCCGAGGGCCTGTTCACCGTCAGCCGCGCCCTGCACAGCAAGTCCGCAGCGAATCCCCACCCGTGGCTGGGAACCGGATCGTACCTCGCCAACGGCAGTCAGGCGGCTACTAACTTTCGCAAAGCGGAAGACAAGCCGGTTGGGATCGAAAGTGTCGGCAGTACCGTCACCAGCGACGAGCCTCCCCGCCTGACGCGGGGAAACGAATCATCCCCGGCAACTGCCCCGCCCCCATCCCAGAACAAGTCCAGTCCCAGCGACAGCTCTTCCGGCAAAAACGCGCCATCCGCTTCCCCGGCATCTTCCGAAAAGCCGGCCACCACCCCTGCGCCCAGCGCAAGTTCGCCGGACAAATCAACCACCACCGGCTCTTCCGCCAAACCAGCGGACGCCTCCTCCAGCGCTCCCGCCCAGGAAACGA
Organism: Candidatus Sulfotelmatobacter sp.; assembly: GCA_030039165.1. Classification (GTDB taxonomy): domain Bacteria; phylum Acidobacteriota; class Terriglobia; order Terriglobales; family Acidobacteriaceae; genus Sulfotelmatobacter. Next base: position 67,467 of record JASHQM010000082.1, read on the forward strand.
ATCCTTCGTCCTCACCCGCACCGTCATCGACCGGGAAAACCGGCGCGTCTCAATCGCCACAAGCTCAGCCGTCCGCTTCATCGCCCCCTGCCTCATCACCGCCAGCTTCGTCGCAGCCGCCTTCCTCACAAAAAGACCAAAGCCAGGAGTCCGGCAATTACTACCGCCCGGCTCTGCGCCGCGGCAAACCCACCGAACAACTGCCTCCGGGCGAACAGGAAGATGAGGAGGGCCTCACTCCAGCCAAGCCTGCATCCAACGCGGCCGCTTCTGGGGCAAAACCTACAACCTATCAGTATGTCCCCGCGATTTCCGACGATGGCGGACCCAATCCACGCTCCTACAAATTTTTCTGGAAGACTGGTGAAGAAGACGAGCGCCGCGCCCAGATGTTGGCCCTCGCGGCCACCGAGCTCAATGCTTACCTGGCCGCTGAGGCGAAAAACAGCATCGCGGCAAATCCTGCCCCTTCAAAAACCGCAGCGCCAACGGCGCGTTCACGCAAGCCCGCAGCCAAGCCGCAGCCGATCTTTGAAAACGTAAAATTTCAAGGCTTCGACGTCTGGGGCAACAACCAGCCGGTCATGGTTCTCACCACTGAAGCTCACCTCCCGCAGCCCTCCGCAACTCAAACCGCGCCCCCGCAACTCACCTACAGCATCACCCTGGTGGCCAGAACCGATATTTACGGAGAACTGCGGAAACTCTACGTCGGGGTCACCGACAAATTTCACCTTGACGTAACCCCGCAACTCCAGTTGATTGATGTGGTCGATGCCGATGGCGACGGCCGCGGCGAACTGCTCTTCAGCGAAACTACCGACGCCGGCAGCGGTTACATCCTCTATCGCGCCACCCCAGACAAGCTGTGGAAGCTGTTCGACAGCCAGGGAGAAAGTTGATACCAATCCGCCCGGGAACTCTACTTCTCACGTCTCAATCCCCACATAACAAACCCGCCCCACAATGTAATCGGACGCGGTTTTCCCTTCGTCTATGGGAATAACCTCGATCGGATATGCCTGGTTCTGCGGCCGCAGAATCAAATGTCTGTTCGCCGTCTCCACGTATTTCACTGTGCATGTATCGCCCTTCAGCACCGCGTACATGTTCGATTCGCCTTTGCGGTAAGGCTTGAGCGAGTTGTAATGCCGGTCCAGAAGCACCATTGCCCCGGGCAACAGCCTCGGGTACATGCTCATCCCCTCGCCGCCATCCGCCCTGATGATTACAAATCGTTCCCACTTCTCGCGGCAGCCATCTGGTTCCGTTTCCGCTTTCAGTTTCTTCAAAAAACCTTTCTTGAACTTCAGGATTTCCTTCACATCCATGCTGCTAACCAGCGGATGTGTCGCCGCAATATTGGGCTCGACTGCCAGAATGTTCTCGAATTCGTCTTCGCTGGGCGGAAGGATCGTCGCTCGTTTATTGACCTCTACCGGGTCCAGCAGATCAAGCACTGAAAGATGCTGCACGCTCAAAACCTTGTCCATGCCCTCCAGGCTCAAGCCCCGCTTTCGATTCAGGAAGTTCGAGATATGGGCCTGCTTAAAGCCCGTCTGCTTGGCAAGTCGCAGCCCCGTGAGATCTCCGCCCACAATCCGCTCCCGCAGCGTGTTGCGAAGATTCTCTTGAAGCACGTGAAATTTCATGGCCGTAAGTATAGCAGCGTTATAGCCATACGCTAATGGCAAGCGATTTCCACAGCCGCATTGGTATATCAACCTTGACCACGACTATGCATTTGACGCATCAGCCAGGAGGTCTCCAAAATGAAGACTAGCCGTGACAGGGACAATAAAGAAGATAAGGCCGGGGAGAGCCCCCGGCCAGAGGTTAGCGGGAACTGGGTTGCAGAACTTCTCGAACGGAATCGGAGAGGCCGTCAAGAATGTAGAGTCCTGATCGAACGCTCTGAGCGATTGTTGCGAGAGATTCTGGACGACATTCGCCCGAACGGATCAATTCAATGAGAATCAGATCGTTTCGGAAGTTGTCGCGCAAAATGTGCAACACGGATTCGTATCCGTGGAGTAGTATTTTTTCGACATCGCTTCCCATAGGTGATGTCTCCGTAGACGCGGCGGAGGTGGGAGTTGAACCCACAAAACCCTGGACAGGTTTGACGGCTTTTAAGGCCGTTGAGCCCAGCCGTTTGCTCATCTCCGCCGTTCATTCGCTTGTATGGCTGGTTAACCCGCATCGTCATCGATATGTCCTCTATTTAAAAGTGGCACATTGGTAAACGTAGCTGTGGACGGCTTGAATTCCTGTGGAAGCGAGCCTAATTCTGAGGAAAACGCGCGAAAAGTCAGGCAAAATGGCCAAAAAAAGTTTGAAGGTAGATCGGGAGAAGTTTGAAAGAGTCGTGAAGCGCCTGCTCGAAACCCCTCACATCAAGCGCGAGAAGATCAAGGTGTCGAAGAAGAAGCCGGAGAAGTTAATCCCCGCCGGAGAAGTGAAAAGGCCAGTCAAACATTAACCATTTTTTCGATTGCATCCATAATAGACAGGAAATCATTTTCGATTTGCTCAATTTCATTCTTGCTCACCGCTTTCCATGCTCCCTTGAACTGATATAACCCCAGCTTTCCGACGCCGCCATTGTGCAACGCCCCCTCC
>JASHQM010000083.1 GCA_030039165.1 Candidatus Sulfotelmatobacter sp.
TGGCGCACGCCGCCGTGGATGCGGTCAAGCAATGGAAGTACAAACCCTACCTGCTGAACGGTACACCAGTCGAAACGGAAAAACCGATCACGGTAGAGTTCAAGCTGCCGCAGTAGGTACCCGTGGTACATAGGAAGTGCTTGAGGCTACGCACCTGAGAAATTAAATCGTACTTTCTTCACCTTACGTCCGACCCGAACCGTAATATTCTGCTGGATCCTCAAAAAGATGACAGGCTCCGTCTTTAGCTCGCCATCGATCTTCACTGCCCGTTGTTTTATCTTGCGTACAGCATCGCTTATGGAATCGGCAAGTCCGGCAGCAAGGAGTAGTCGGTCAAGCTTTACCCGGAATTCACCTGTTCCCAGGATTTCTTCCAGCCCCTCCCTCGGTCGACCATCAACCTGTGCCGCAATCCGTGCATCACTGATATTTACCTCTACCTCCTCGACATCCTCCGGCACTTCATCCTTCTGAAACTGCTTTGCCCAATCCTCTCCTGCTTTCCCCGCCGCTTCCGCCGAATGGAAATCCGTCACTATCCGTCGCGCTAGGTCCTTCTTCGCCTGCATGGGGTGCACTTCGCGCTTCATTTTCTCGATGTCGGCAAGCGAAACATCCGTCAGCAGCTCGTAATACCTCCACATCATTTCGTCGGAGATCGACATGACCTTGCCGTACATCTCCAATGGCGGCTCGTGAATGCCAATCGCGTTGCCCAGCGACTTCGACATCTTCTGCACGCCGTCAAGTCCCTCGAGAATCGGCGTCATCACTACCACCTGCGACTCTTGCCCGTACGATCGCTGCAGTTCGCGACCAACCAGCAGATTAAATTTCTGATCGGTACCGCCGAGTTCGACGTCGGCTTCCAGCGCAACCGAGTCGTATCCTTGTACCAGCGGATATAACAATTCATGCACTGAAATCGGTTTCTCTTCTTGAAATCTTTTGTGGAAATCCTCGCGTTCGAGCAGCTTCGAAACCGTATACTTTGCCGCGAGCCGCACAAACTCATCCGTACTCATCGGGCCGAACCAGCGGCGATTGAAATCAACCACCGTCTTTTGCGGATCGAGAATCTTGAATACTTGCGCTTTGTAAGTTTCAGCGTTCTGTTCAATCTGCTCGCGCGTCAGCGGAGGGCGCGTAACCGAGCGCCCCGTGGGATCGCCGATCATGCCGGTGAAGTCGCCGATCATAAAAATCGCCGTGTGTCCGAGATCCTGAAAATGTTTAAGTTTCCGCAGAACGACCGTGTGCCCGAGATGCAAATCAGGCGCGGTCGGGTCCATGCCCAGCTTCACGCGCAGCGGCTTGCCGGTTGAGCGCGACTTCTCCAGCTTGGCGCGCAGGTCAGCTTCTCGGATAATCTCGGCAGCGCCTTTCTTTAGGTAGGTCAGTTGTTCGTCAACCGGTGCGAATGTCGGCATGGGAACAGACATTATAAGGAATGAGGCAGGCGGAAGTCAGAAGGCAGAAGTTAAAATGCTCTGGAAACGAAGGGTGCGTAAGAATGCCAGAAATCCATCTCCGGAAGGCGACTTCCGCCGACATTCCCCGCCTTCGCGAAGTCATCGAGGCATCGGTCCGCGGCTTGCAGGCCAATGATTACTCCCCGGCGCAGATTGAGGGTGCGCTGAGATCTGTCTATGGCGTAGACACCCAGCTCATCGCCGACGGGACGTACTACGTAGCTGAAATTGCAGAAAGCGGGAAGCCTACAATTGTCGCTTGTGGAGGCTGGAGCAAGCGCAAAACACTGTATGGAGGCGACCAGTTCGCCGCGCGGGAAGACTCGCTACTCGATCCCACATGCGATGCGGCGAAAATTCGGGCATTCTTCGTGCATCCCGACTGGGCGCGACGCGGGATCGGGGGAATGATTCTCGACGCATGTGAAAAATCCGCGATCGCAGCCGGCTTTTCGAGCCTCGAGATGGGAGCGACACTAAGCGGCGTCCCCTTCTACCGCGCCAAAGGATATAAGGAAATCGAAAAACAGTCCGCCCCGCTGGCGAACGGTGAAGTGTTGCCGATTGTCAGAATGGCGAGGCAAGTCAGAAGGTAGAAGTCAGGATGCAGAAGACAAGGCCGCCGCACTGGAGCTCAGGTAAGGAGAGCGTACCCCGACTGTCCGGACGAGCGCAGCTCGCCTACTTCACTTCCAAGTTTTCTTCAACCTTCGCCCATCGACCTGAAAGCCCCCATCCAGCACGATATTGATCGCTTCCGTGTACGCAATATGTTCCTGCTCCAGGATTCTCGCAGCCAGCGTGTGCTCATCATCGCTATCCAGCACCTGCACCATTTTCTGAAGGATGATGGGTCCGTGGTCGAGTTCCTCATCGACAAAGTGCACCGTACATCCGGAGATCTTTACGCCATAGGCAAAGGCCTGCTCCTGCGCCTCGAGTCCGGGGAACGCCGGCAAGAGCGAGGGATGAATATTCAGAATTCTTCTCGGAAACTGCCGAACAAACCAGGGTGACAGCAGACGCATGTACCCGGCCAGGCAAACGAGATCGACGGCATTATTTTTAAGCGCTCCGACCACTTCGCAGTCATGTTCTTCGCGCGCCTGGCCTTTTGATGGGATCACTACCGCGTTCAGCCCGCGCTGGCGCGCGATCGTAATGCCCGGCGCATCCGCTTTGTTGGAGATAACAACGGCGATTCGCGCATCGCGAATTCGGCCCGCGTCGATGCTGTCAGCGATGGCGACGAAGTTCGAGCCGCGGCCGGAAAGCAGAATGCCAAGAGAATGCATGTCTGGGGGATTTCACAGGAACCTCTCACTTTACCAGCGGAGGGCTGACATTACTACAATTCTGCCTTTTGACTTCGATCTTCTGCCTTTCAATAAAACAGATACTTCCGCCACTTGTCGTCGCTGCGGCCCATGAGCCGCATAATGTGCCGGCTGGTATGGAGATTGAATGCGCGTGGTTCGCGCATCAGCTTCATACCAGCCTCCATGGGAGACTGGTTGCCTTTGCGGCGGTTACAGGGATGGCAGCAAGCCACCAGATTCTCCCAGGTTGAGGAGCCGCCGCGAGAGCGCGGAATCACATGATCGAGCGTCAGTTCGCTCGAAGGCAGCACGGTAGCGCAATACTGGCACGTATTGCGGTCGCGCAGCAGGATGTTCTTGCGCGACAACGCGCGGCTCTGGTGTGGAATGCGGCGATACTCGAGCAGCCGGATTACTGAAGGTACGCGCATGGCGATGCGGGCTGCGTGCAGGAAGTGTCCATTCTCTTCTTCCGTCATGGCTACGCCCTTGAGCACCAGCACGAGAGCACGCCGCGCCGCGCACACATTGATCGGCTCATACGATGCATTGAGCACCAGCACCGGCGCGTGCAGCGAGTTCCCATTGCTGTCGCGCCGCGCCGCAGTTGTTGCAAACAACCCGGCGGCGTGAACTCCCGGTGGCGTAGTCTCAGTTCCCATTCTGCCCGACATAAATCTACATCCCCACTGCTTTGGCGAGTGGAGCCTCCGATGCAATTTCCTGTGCAAGCTCGTTTCCCTGGTCCGAACCTATCTCTACCTGTTGTGCCGCAACCTTCAAAGTTCGTGCCACTGTGGCCACCCAAACCCTGCCCGCGCCAGCACGGCGCAGTACGCGCGCACATTCGGAAACCGTGGCGCCGGTGGTGTACACATCGTCTACCAGCAGCACTTCGCAGCCTTTGATGATATCGGGTTCGAGCACCGCAAATGCGCCACGTAAGTTCGCCCGCCGTTGGTGGCTGGTCAGCCCGATCTGTGATGCAGTTTCGCGCTTCCTTTCGAGAACTCCGGCGCAGAGGCGCAGTCGATCGCGCATCACGCTGACTTTTATCGCTGCTCGCGCAATCAGTTCGGCCTGGTTGAATCCTCTTTGCCGCAGTTTGGCGCTGTGCAAAGGAACGGGAATAATTGCGAGCGGGCCGCGAGGCAGATCTGGCTCCAGCGTGGCGACGGCCTCAGCTAACATGCGTCCCAGAAGGTTCGCCGCGGGACGCACCCCGCCATACTTCAGCAGATGAATTAACTCCCGCAATCCGCCTTCATAGCTCCCGTAGGCCACGGCGCGCGCGAACACCGGCTCGGTTCGCCGGCACATGCCGCAGCGCCGCTCACCGGCCAGAGCGTAGGGAGAAAATAGCCGCTCCCCGCAGAGTCGGCAAACTCCCTCATCGATGGGTAGCATGTCGTCCAGGCATTCCTGGCAGATGGGAAGGCGGGAAATCCTTACCAGGGGTTCGCCGCAAATGCGGCAATCGCAGGGGAGCAATACCGCAAACAAACTTCCGGCAATCTGGCTGCCCGCGCCTCTGGCAAAGGCAAGAAAGGGGCTAGCCACTACACTTTGAGCCTTTCTGGCCCGAATTCTGTCCTCGCTACTGCTGAAGACGGCCTCCGTCTGCGCTGCCGCTTGCCCTGCGGCCATGCGTTTGCTGCTGAACAAAAGTATAGCGGTGGACGCCTGTGCTAGGCAACGTTACGGTCGGCTCCTGGAGCCGGAGTCGCCAACTTCTTCACCATTTCCGGACGCCGCTCTTTCACAGGTACAAACATCAGCCGATAGTCGCGCCGGAAGCACTCCGCACAGCGTACCGGCTTCAGCAGGAAGATTGGCAGCAGGTACCGTTCGCTTAACGTCCGGCGGCGCGAGCCAAAGGCCGCATCACTACCGCAGTCGTCGCAATGAAATTGCAGATACTTGCGCAGTCTGGATGGGCCGGGGGAGCTTGCCACTGGACACCTCGAAATAACGGACTACGAAGCGGGCGATGGAATCTATTCTACTCCCGGCGGGAGGGGGCAGTTGAGGTTCGGGGTGGTGGCCTGATTTTCAAATCTCCACGGCATCCCGAGCAGAACCGTTTCCCTAGGCGAGGGATTTCATTACCGCGAACCCGCGGCGAGATATATGGAACTGGTGGCGGCCTTCCCTGACTCTCGTCCCTGGAAAGGCTTAAAGTGGGCCATTGCGTGATCGTCTCTCCCGCACTCTTGTAAAATGTCCGGTCCGCGTGCTAAGGTGCGCCGTTCGCGCCTTTTAGGTATAAGCTGGAACGGCATTCATCACTTGTTGCGAGGATTTCGCCATGAGCACGGTCGCATCCGCACCGCCCCCGGTAAAAAAACATACTCCTTACGTCCCCGAAACCATGGAGATGAAGGAATTCACCTTCCGCGCCCTGCTCATCGGGCTGGTGATGACGGCAATCCTTGGCTCGGCCAATGCCTACCTCGGCCTCAAAGCCGGCATGACCATTGCCGCAACTTACCCCGCCGCCGTTATTGGCATGGCCATACTTCGCCTGATGAAGGGCTCTCTTCTCGAAGAGAACATCGCCCGGACCGTGGGCTCGATCGGCGAATCGGTAGCCGCAGGCGCTGTGTTTACCATCCCGGCCTTCGTGATGGCGGGTCTTTGGCCCGGGCTGACGCAAGATAAGTATTGGGACTCGGTCGCCCTCATGATCATTGGCGGAACGTTGGGAATTCTATTCGTCACCCTCTTGCGCCGTGTCATGGTCGAAGACCCGGAACTTCCTTATCCGGAATCTGTAGCCGCATCAGAGATCCACAAAGCTGGCCAGCAAGGCGCTAAGGCCGCCAAGATTCTCTTTGCCAACATGGGGTTTGGCGGGCTCATGTACCTGCTTGGAGCGGTCAATGTTTTCTCCGCTAACAACACGTTCCCCGTACGCATCAGCGCTTTAGGCAAGAAACTCCTGTTGCGAACCGGCACGAATCCGAATGTGGCGACAACGGTCACAGGAGGTGCAACCCTCCTCACCGCGCCCGATATCAGTCCCGCCTATCTGGGCGTTGGCTACATCATCGGCCCGCGGTTGGCGGCGCTGAACTTCGCCGGCGGCGTTCTTGCCTGGGGCCTTCTGGTTCCACTTCTAACTTTCACTATTGGCCCGTACATCCAGGCGGCGCAACCTCCGGGCCAGACCCTCTCGTGGTCATTGCTGTCAGGAGCCATTTATTACTCGATCGTCCGTCCCATCGCGGTCGGCGGAATGCTGGTCGGCGCTTGCTACACACTATTTAAAATGCGAAAGCAGCTCGCCGTCGGCATGGGGCGCGCGGTCTCCGATCTGAAAAAGTCTGCCGCTGCCCACGCTGCCACCAATCGCACCGAGCGCGACCTCCCCGCGAAAGCGATCTTTGGAGGCGTGGCGCTGGTATTCGTTGCCATGATCGCTCTTTACTATTACTTTATCGGCGGCGCAGGCCATCTATCGAGTTCACAGATCATCAGCGCGTCTTTGGTTGCCGCCGCGGTAATGATCGTTCTGGGCTTTTTCTTCGCCGCTGTCTCTGGAAATTTGGTCGGATTGATCGGGTCGTCGAACAACCCTGTCTCCGGTCTTACTTTGTGCACGCTTGTCATTGCGGCGTTGTTAATGGTTGCGATGGGCGTTTCGGGCACAGGAGGCGTTGCGGCTGTACTCGGCGTCGCAGCCGTGATCTGCGTTTCTTCTGCAGTTGCGGGCGAAATGTTGCAGGATCTCAAGGTCGGCCATATCCTCGGGGGCACCCCAGCCAAAATGCAAGTCGGAGATCTCTTCGGAATAGTGATTGCTTCGCTGGTTTTATTTGTTCCCCTTGCCGTTCTTGATAAGGCATACCACTTTGGCAGTAGCGCCTTGCCCGCACCGCAGGCTGGCTTGATGGCCATGCTTTCCCAGGGCATTGTCGGGGGAAACATGGCCTGGCCGCTGGTCGTGGTCGGGATTCTTCTTGGTTTTTCAATGATCATGATCGAAGTAAAGAGTGTGATGCTGTTCGCCGTGGGAATGTATCTGCCATTAGGAACAACATTTGCGATCTTTGTTGGCGGCATCATTCGCTGGGTCACGGACAAACTTCGTGACCGCCGCGGCTACAACGAAGCGCAGAAAGCGCGCGTGGACAATGCCGGCGTATTAGTCGCTTCGGGCTTGATCGCTGGCGAGGCTTTGTGCGGCCTGGTTATTGCGGGTCTGGTAGGTTCAGGCAGAGATGTAACACTCGTTCACTGGACGCCTACGTTCTGGTTGGCCTTGGCTGCGCTCATTGTGTTGATCCTGGTCATGGTTCGCGTGCCTCTGGCCAACGCTGGAAGCCCCGACGAGCCCGCACCGCCCACGGCTATTATGTGACCGCGTTTTGCGAGGCGTCTGAACCTCGCAGCGATCATCCCGAGCGAGCGGGAGCGCGCGCTCCCCCAACGCAGTGAGGGGTCTCTGCGAGGTCAGAAGTAAAAAGTCAGCGGAAGTGACGGCTGAATCCAGGAGATCGAATCCTTGCTTCCGCATTCTTGCTTCTGCCTTTTGCACTCCCTCAGATCTCGGCATCCCTATGTCGATCACTGAAAATCTCGCCGTGGTCCGTCTCCGCATAGAAACCGCGACCCGTCGCGTCGGACGCCGCCCGGACGAAGTCGCCCTCATGGCCGTCAGTAAAACGCAAC
>JASHQM010000084.1 GCA_030039165.1 Candidatus Sulfotelmatobacter sp.
GCGCGCGTGGGTCGGTCTGCATCCGTGCTGTCTCAGAAGGTAAAGTATCTGTCTGTAACGGTGACGGTCTGATGCTTGGCCAACGCTGGAAAGTACCACAGCACGCCGGAGCCATAATTGTAAGTTATCGTCCCACCATAATTCGCTGTGGGACTGCAAGGGGAGATTTACACCCTCAACTCCACCACCGTCGCCCCACCCCCACCCTCATTCTGCGGAGGCTCGGCCACCGACTCCACGTGCGGATGTTCTTTCAGCGCCTGCCTGAGCGCCTTGCGCAGAATTCCCATGCCGCTGCCGTGGACTACGCGCACTCGCGGCAGCCCGGCTAGAAAAGCGCGGTCAACGAATTTCTGCACCTCGCGCGTGGCGTCATCCACGTTGTAGCCGATCACATTAATCTCCGAAGGAGCATTCTCGTTTTCGTTCGCCACCGTTACAGAGATTCCCCGCGCCCGCGCTGCCTTCACCGGAGTCTCCGCCGTGCGTCCTCCAGCCAGCACTTCCGCAATATCGCCCCGCACGATCTTCATCTTCAAAGCGCCCATTTCGACCTCGAAGTGATCGTCATCGATTTTGCGGGAAATTCGCGCCGAGCGTCCTGTCGATTTTAGCTTGACGGTGTCGCCTTCTGACACGTACTTGATTACCTGCGGCTGTGCGTTCGGATCGCCCTGATCCGCTCCGCTCGCGTGCGCTACCACGGTCGAATCGAACTGCTCGCGAAATTCGCGGCGCAGTTTCGCGATGCGCCGCTCGGCATCTTTAGACAACTTCTGCGCCGCCGCGCGCTCCTGAATCGCATTCACGGCTTCGCGCGCGTGATACTCAAAATCGCGCAGCACCGTCTCGAGCTTCTTCTCCAGTTCCCGAACCTTCGTTTGTTGTTCCCGCTTTCCTTCCGCAGCTAACTGTGCCCTTTCGTGCTCCAACTCCTGCTCGCGCGATTTCAGCCGCAGCCTCTCACCTTCAGCCGCGCGCAATTCCGCATGTAGCCGATCCAGGAATTCGGCTACATCCCGCGCTTGAGTTCCCAATCGTGCGCGCGCCGCCTCAATGACCGCATGATTTAGCCCCAGCCGCTGCGCAATGTTGATTCCCGCCGACGCTCCCGGCACGCCCATTTTCAGTTCATACGTCGGCTGCAAAGTCGTCTCGTCGAAACCCACAGACGCATTCATCACGCCTGGCGTATTTGCTCCATAGACTTTCAACGACGTGTGATGGGTCGAAATCACCGCCATGCAGCCGATGCGGGCAAAATGCGCGGCGATCGCCACGGCCAGCGCCGCACCCTCTTCGGGATCGGTCGCCGACCCTAGCTCATCCAGCAACACCAGCGACTGCGGCGTCGCAGTGCGGGAAATAAAGTCAATATTCGTAACGTGCGCAGAAAACGTCGACAGGTTCTGTGCGATCGACTGATAGTCGCCGATGTCCGCCAACACTGAGTCAAATACCGGTAATTCGGCGCGGCCGGCGGGAACCGGGATTCCCGATTGCGCCATTAGCGCCAGCAGGCCGATGGTTTTCAGAGTGACGGTCTTGCCGCCAGTGTTTGGGCCGGTAATCACCAACTGGCGGCGTGATCCCTCCAGTTCAATGCTGACGGGTACGACCACGGCACCCTTGAGCTTGAGGTTGTGTTCCAGCAAAGGATGGCGTGCCTTGTGCAAGATCATCCGGGCGGGTGTCTCTTCGCTTAATTCCACCGCCACGCAGTTGTATTCTTCCGCGAAACGCGCTTTGGCAAATTGCAACTCCAATTCGGCCAGTACGTCAGCCGCACCGAGAATTGCATCCGCCTGTTCGCCAATGCGGCATGTCATCCCAAGCAGGATGCGGTGAATTTCCGCCTGCTCTTCATCGAGCAATCGCACCAGGTCGTTGTTTTGCTCAATCGTTTCCAGCGGTTCCACGAATACGGTTTGGCCGCTCGAACTCACGCCGTGTACTACGCCCGGCACCCGCCGCTTCTGTTCGATCTTTACCGGAATCACGAACCGTTCGCCGCGAATGGTGACCAGCTCATCCTGCACCGCGCCCTCCGCGAGCCGCCGCAGATAGCCGCGCAAAGATTCTTGAATGGCGCGCCGCTGCTTCTCGATCTCATGGCGAATCCCTGCGAGCTCGGGCGAGGCGCGGTCGTCAAGCATGCCATCGGGAGTAAATTTATTGCGAAATGCGCGAAGAAAATCAGTAAACTCCGGCAAGCTCGCGGAAAGTGCCGACACTTGCTGCCAGGCGCTTTTCATATTTGCGGGCGGATGCAGTGCGATTTCCCGCCATTCGGCGGCGCGATCTACTAGAGTCACTACATCGCGAATTTCTGCGATTTCCAATATGGCGCCTGAGATTCCGGATTTTTCCAGCGCTTTTCGAATTTCGGTAAGTCCCGAAAAATCGAACCGCCCGCCTACGCGGCGGAATTCGCGTATTTCGGCAGTGAGTTCTTGTTGCGCCGCGATCCAATTCGCATCGGTGGATGGCGCAAGTACAGCAATCTTCGCTTGACCAAGCTGGGAAGAGGCATATCGAAGCAGCACTTCGCGCAGAGCGTCGAATTCAAGCGCTTGTTCGGAGTTGTGGATCAGCAGCTCGGACATTAATCCTCATGTTACAGGAATGGAATTGGGGCGCATTGGATGCATGAGGTGCTGTGCCGTGCCCTCCCGACGATTTCGAAGCACGAAACGTTCGAACAACCAGCCATCGGCAATTACAATCTTCCCATGCTGGGTTACATCGCTTCCGGTCTTGGCATGGCGGCAGTGGCGGCGGGCTACCAGTCGATGGCGCCGACCGCGCAATGGTACGGCCGCGCGTTCACCGGGCGCCCGCGCGGGTCGCGCCAGCTGGCTTTGACATATGATGACGGGCCAAACGATCCCTGCACCCTGCGGCTGCTCGAAGTGCTGGCCAAGCACAGCGTCCACGCGACATTTTTTCTCATCGGGAGATACGTTCGGCAACGACCGGAGATCGCGCGCCAGATCGCCCACTGCGGCCATGCGATCGGCAATCACACCTTTAGCCATCCACTGCTGATCTTCAAGAGTAGAGCCGAAATTGTCAGCGAGCTGATTCAGTGCAGCGCGACCATCGAAAGCGCGGTGGGCGAGCATTCTAATCTTTTCCGCCCGCCCTTTGGCGGTCGGCGCCCGGCGGTCTTGCGAATTGCGCGGCAGCAAGGATTCGAAACCATCATGTGGAGCGTGACAGGTTACGACTGGAACGCGCGGTCGATGGAAGAAATTGAGGAGAAGGTGGTAAACAAGGTGCGTGGCGGCGATGTGATTCTGCTGCACGATGGAGGCCACAAGCAGATGGGAGCGGACCGTTCGAGAACGGTGCTGGCGACAGACCGGCTGATCGCACGGTACAAGGCAGAGGGGCATGAGTTTGTGACGATTCCAGAGATGATGAAGTCAGCTATCAGTTTTCAGCCTTCAGCGGTCAGCTGAAATTTGCCACACATTTGTTCGGTCGAGATCGAATCGCCGGATAAATAAGGTACAGAGATCCCTTCGCCGTTCGGCTCAGGGCAGGCTCTTCGCTGCGCTCAGAATGACACCGAATTATTTCATGGCAGCCAAGGCCTGCTTCGCGGCTGCGATCGTCTGGTGAACATCTTTTTCAGTATGGGTCGCTCCGAGGAATGCGGCTTCGAATTGCGATGGCGGCAAATAAATGCCCTGACCGAGCATTGCGCGGAAGAATTTACCAAACGCCTCGGTGTTCGACTTCGAAGCCGAATCCCAATCGCTGACCGGACCGGGCGTGAAGAACCAGGTGAACATCGAGCCTACGCGGTTATGGCAGAGCGGCACGCCGGCATCTTTTGCCGCAGTCGCGATGCCCTCCACGAGTTCTTTGCTCAACTTTTCGATCTGCGGGTAAATCTCCTGCTTGTGATCGCGCAAGCGTTTCAGCATGGCGCATCCGGCCGCCATCGCCAACGGATTGCCGGAAAGCGTTCCGGCCTGATACATCGGGCCTAACGGCGCGACCAGGTTCATGATTTCGTTTGACCCGCCGTAGGCGCCGACGGGCAGGCCGCCGCCGATAATCTTGCCCATGGTGGTCAAGTCGGGGCGGATGCTGTAGAGTTCCTGCGCGCCACCGTACGCTACGCGGAATCCGGTCATGACTTCGTCGAAAATGAGCACGGCTTTTTCGCGTTCGGTGATAAGGCGAAGGGCCACGAGATAATCGTCGGCCGCGGGCACACATCCCATGTTTCCCACTACCGGCTCGACGATGACGCACGCTATCTGATGTTTGAATTTCTGAAATGCATGCTCCACGGCGTTTGTGTTGTTGAACGGCAGCGCCAAAGTGAACTGGATGAACTCCTCGGGAACGCCGGCGGAGCCGGGAATTCCGAGGGTTGCGATTCCGGAGCCCGCCTTCACCAGCAATGAATCAGAGTGGCCGTGATAACAGCCCTCGAACTTCACGATATATTTGCGTTTGGTATACGCGCGGGCCAGGCGGATGGCCGACATGGTAGCCTCGGTTCCGGAACTGACGAAGCGAACCTTCTGCATCGAGGGATACGCGGCGAGCACCAACTCCGCCAGATCTGCTTCCGACGGCGTGGAAGCTCCGAAACTTGTGCCGTTGCACGCGGCGCCGACGATCGCATCGAGAACGTCGGGGGCGGCATGACCTAGAATCAGCGGTCCCCACGAGCCGACGTAGTCGATGTACTCGTTCTCGTCGGCATCCCAAGTGTGCGAGCCTTTGCCGCGAACGATGAAGGGAGGGTCGCCCCCC
>JASHQM010000085.1 GCA_030039165.1 Candidatus Sulfotelmatobacter sp.
TTGTGAAACGCTGCGGGCTTTGGCTGCTAGCGGTCGCGACTTGCCTCACGTCCCTATGGGGACAACAGCCAGAACATGCCATTCAATTCACGCACGGCAACTGGTTTGACGGGGTTCGGTTTCATCCGGAGACTTGGTACTCGGTCAATGGAATCCTCCGTTCCAACAAGCCATCTACGGTCGACCACACCATCAACCTCAAGGGTATGTTCGTAGTTCCGGCGTGCGGAGAGGCACACAACCATAGCGCCACCGGAGACAACCCCAAGGCGATTGATTCCTTTCTGTCTGCCGGCATCCTTTATGTGGAGAATCCAGCTAACCTGCCCCGCTTTCGCACCGGGGAGCGGATCAACACCGCAGATGGTGTGGACGTTATTTTCTCCAATGGCGTGCTCACCGCTCCGGGCGGCCACCCGCTGGGGTTGGTCCAGCGCAACATCGACCGCGGAGGGATGAAGCCGGAGGATGGCGAGGGCGGTTTCTACTACACCATTGCCAGCCCCGCGGATCTGGAGCAGAAATGGCCAATGCTGCTGGCGATCAAACCGGATTTCGTGAAGGCCATCCTTGTTTACTCTGAGGAATACGAGCGGCGCAAGAGCGATCCAAAGTATTTCAGCCGGCGCGGGCTCGACCCGAAGCTTCTGCCGTTGATCGTCCAAAAGGCCAAGCCTGCCGGTTTACGAGTAGTTGTGCATGTCGAGTCCGCGGCGGACTTCCACGTGGCCGTCGCCGCCGGAGTCGACCAGATTGCTCATACGCCTGGCTTCTGGCCCACCGACGAGGCCATCGCAGAAAAAAGCTTTGATCGTTACCGCATCAGTGAAGCGGACGCGCGGCTTGCCGGCAAGAAGCACATCCAGGTAACCACAACTCTGGGCCAGCGCCTGGCCTCGCTGCGCGACCCCAAGATGAAAGACGTTGCCGGCGCGTTACTCGATGTGTATCGCAGCAATCTGTCATTGCTAAAAAAGAATAAGGTTCAAGTGCTGATTGGCAGCGACCAATTCTTCTCAAACTCGCAAGGGGAAGCGCTCGAATTGGTCCAGTCGGGCCTTATGTCTGCGCAAGAAGTGTTGCACGCATGGTGTGAGGTCACTCCTCAAGCTATTTTCCCGGACCGCAAGATCGGAAAAATCAAAGACGGTTATGAGGCGAACTTCATGGTGCTAGCCTCCGATCCCTTGACCGATTTCACCGTGGTCAAGGATGTGAAGATGACATACAAGCGCGGGGTCGAGATCAAAGTCCCCTCTGACTAGGGAACTCGGAACCTGGCGACGGTTGCGAATTCAGGACGCTGCTGCCCTACTTTAGATTCTTCACCGCCGGCATAACCAACACTGAGGCTGCCACTGCAAAAGGCGGGAATCTACCCTTTCTTCACCTTCAGCAGCGGTGCACCCCAGGCGCTCGCCGAAAGAAACGCCCCGAATAAAATGATGGCATCAATGCTTTCGCGGCCCTGCGGCGACCAGTACACATCTTTCAAGTTGAGCCACAGAGCGAACTCATCGAGCGTGAGCGCAGCGCCCACGCCATAGAGAATTGACATGAGCCGGCTAAGAAAAAGGGAAGTGTCATCGGCGCCTGTGCCTAGTTCGGCGAGCCATCCGTAACCCACCAGAAGAAGGATGACAATTCCGATCACGAGATGGTGGATGTGCCGCCCGCCGACTTCGATGAAGTGAAATGGCGGAATATTGTGCGTGATGCAGAAAACCATGCCGCGCACCGCCGCAAAGGTAATAAAGAAACTGGCCGAGGCGACAAACAAGCGCCGGCGCGGACGGTCAGGGATGCGTTCGTGAACGATACGCCCGAGTGAGGTGCGATGAAAGAGGAGCGCGAGCGCGATCGTACCGACGACCGTCAGCAAAAGGATAAGTAAAGTGAAGTTCATAATGTTTTAGAACATTTTGCCACGGTGCGAGGCCGTCCCAAACCTTAGAGCCAACGTGAGCGCCACGCCCGCGCCATTCTTGCCTGGCTAAGGTTTCCGTCCATTCGTGACGATATTCCCTCCGATGCGCCCAACCCGGCGCCACACCACTAATTGAGGATTTCCTTATGCGACTGTGCTCCGCACTTGTTCTGTCCACCCTTGTCCTGCTAGCCGCCTGCACTTCAACGTCGCCTACCTCCGCCTCACCGGCGGCTTTGCGCAACTATCATGGCTCGGCATCGGTCGGGGATTTTCTCAGCATCAGCATCGACCCCAGCGCGCAGACGGTGACCTACAACGACGCTTCGAACGGCGAGAGCGGCACTATTTCCTACACCGTCAATGCCAACGGCACTTACACTTTGAACGATCCCAGCGGCAACCTCACTTCCGCCTACGAGGTTCCCAATTACGCGATGCTGATTCAGGATGCCAAAGCCGGCCCCAGCCTCAACGCGCCCGCACTGGTCAGTGCGGTCGAGAGCACCCAGATTTCGCCCTCCACCTTCGAAGGACAAGCCTACAACTACATGCAGTTCCGCACCACTTCGGGTGGCGTCAATATTGGATCGGTGAACATAACGACGCTGGGCGAGGCCAGCACTTCCTCCTACTGGCCGTACGGCGCACTCAGCGCAAGCAATGGCGGCCAAAGCCCTTTCAGTTCCAGTGATTTCGATCTGGCTCAAGCGCAGCTCGATTCTTCCGGGACCTTCCTTAAGATGCTCGATCCAGGGGGCTCGGGGAATTACGACTACATTTTCGGCACGGCAAACGGGGTCTTCGCCGTCGACAATCCGAATGGAACTATCTTTGGCTTAAAGAAGGCAGCCAGCAAGGATTTCGATGCGTCTTTTGCCGGAACCTATACGGCAATGTATTACCAGAAAACCAACGCCAGCACCGGCAACAACAATACAGAGACCGGAAACCCTAGCCTGGGCAATGCCTCCATCGCCGTTTCCAGCTCCGGCCAAATTACGATCACAGACAGGCAGGGCAACCAAATGGCACAAGGGACGCTGGCCGCCGTAGCTGACACTTCGTACCTCTACGGCGGTGCCGGCGAGTTGCAAGATCCCTGCTGGGGACTATTTACCGTGCGCATCACCACTGCCGGTTCGCAACAGGACGTGTTCGCCACCTTCCTGAGCAATTCCATGCTTTTCTCATCGTTCAGCGCCAACACTCCCTGGCCACAAGGTGGAACCTACAATTATTTTTATGGTGTTGGCTTGAGATAGCAGCAGACGACGGCGAGGCAAAGTTTGAGTTCAGGATTGACATGTGATTCACATGAAAGTATGTTATACACATGTCGAAGATGATCCAGCTCCGCAACGTGCCGGATACGCTGCACCGCAGATTGAAAGCCCGCGCTGCGATGGCAGGCATGTCTTTGTCCGACTATTTGGTGTCGGAAATCAAGGAAGTCGCTGAACGCCCGACGCTGGCCGAATTCCGCGAACGGGTGCGGACGCGCGAGTCCATTACAGCTTCGATCAACACCGCACGACTGGTTCGGGAAGAACGAGACGCGCGGTGATCGTTTTAGATGCTTCCGCACTCATTGATTGGCTGCTTCAGACCTGGCCGGGGCGACAAATTGAGAAGCGGATTTACACGCGCAGCGAAACTCTCCATGCTCCGCACATTGTCGATCTCGAGGTTGCACAAGTGATGCGCCGAATGGTGCGCGAAGCCAAGCTCTCGCCACAGCGGGCTGACAAGGTCATCGAGGATTTGTTTGATCTTCGCCTGACTCGCTACCCCCACTTCATTTTGCTGCCGCAGATCTGGCGCCTACGGCATAATCTCTCGGCCTACGACGCGTCTTACCTCGCTCTTGCCGGACATCTTGGAGCCACGCTGATCACGCGCGATGCTCACCTGGCTACGACTTGCAGCGACGACGTAACAGTCGAAGTCTTTTGACCCGGCCAGCGCCCTGGCCTCAGTCCACAACGAATAGCCTTGCCCCCGTCGCCGTCGAGGAACGATGCGCCTCAGCGTTGTCGGCAACCTGATAGCTCATGCCCGGCCGGAGCGTGAACTTTCGACCGTCTCTTAACTCTGTGTTGACCTCACCCTCGAGGCATAACACCACATGCCCTTTGCTGCACCAATGGTCGGCCAGGTAGCCAGGTGTGTATTCCACCATTCGAATGCGGATGTCACCAAAGTTGCGGGTTTGCCAGAATGACGCACCAGTTTCACCCTTGTGCTCCGTCCGTTCAACCTGAGTCCAGTCGGTGAAGACAAAAGACATTTCAGGGATTCGCACGAGACCTCCTTGTCATTTTGAGTCACAAAATCTGCCCCAAACGGGCAGTTTTCGGTTCGGTGTGCACCCATGCAAGTTGGATGCGGACCGTGTGGATTGGAACCGAGACGCAGCACGCCTTCGCTGTCACGCCGGAGGGCTGACAGCCCGCTTAACGTCCGCTTGGCGTAAACTGGACGGTCGTCGGGACTACATGTCTCGAGGAGGCCTGCATGAAATCCGGAAAGTTCCAGTTGGTCCTTCGTGTTGTCTTCTTTTTTGTTTTCTCTATTTCCCTCTTGACTTGCTGTCTTACCCAATCTGCGCGAGCCGATGAAGGCATGTGGACCTTCAACAACTTTCCCTCTAAGAATGTAAAGGCGAAGTACGGTTTCGATCCTTCGCAGGCATGGCTCGATCACGTTCGGAATTCATCCTTACGAATCGCGCAGGGATGTTCGGCGTCGTTTATCTCTCCGAACGGCCTGGTAATGACGAATCATCACTGCGTGGTTGATTGTGAAGAGCAGCTCTCGACAGCGCAGGAGAATCTTGTTGAAGCGGGCTTTTCCGCTGAGAGTGCAGATCAAGAGCGCAAATGTCCGGACTTGGAGCTCGATCAATTAATTGAGATAGGAGATGTCACCAAAGAGGTGGAGGCGGCTCTGAGTGGTAAGACAGGGGACGCCGCCAACAAAGCCCTGCATGCCGAGGAGGCCAGGCTGCAGCAAACCTGCGGCACCGATCCCGGCGTGCGCTGCGATGTAGTCTCGCTTTACCACGGAGGGGTCTACAATCTCTACCACTACAAACGCTACACCGATGTGCGGCTGGTGTTCGCGCCGGAATTTGCGGTGGCGCAATTCGGCGGCGATCCGGACAATTTCAATTTCCCGCGTTTCGATTTCGACATAGGCCTGCTGCGCGCCTATGAAGATGGCAAACCGGTAGCGAGCCACGACTATTTGCGGTGGAGCCCGGACGGCTCTAAAGCAAATGAACTGGTATTTGTCCCGGGCAATCCCGGGGGAACCAGCCGGCAGCTTACCATTTCGCAACTGGAGTTTCTCCGGGACAAGTCCTTTCCATTCCTCATGCCCGCCCTGGCTGAGTATCGCGGGGAATTAGAAGAGTTCATGAAACGTGGCCCGGAGCAAGAGCGTGAGGCGCATGAGGATGATTTCTTTGTGGCGAACTCTTTCAAAGCGAATTTCGGACGGCAAGCAGCTCTGTTGGATCCGGAGTTCTTCGCGACCAAGGTGCAGCAAGAACAGAAGCTGCGTTCGGCTGTTGCTGATAATCCAAAACTGGCCAAGGATGCTTCCGCCTGGAATGAGATTTCAGAGATTCAAAAGGTGCGAGCAAAGCTCTATACGCGCTACGGCGATTTGAACGGCTTGCTCCGCGCCGGTCTGGTTGGAGATGCGGTCAGTCTGGTGCGCGCGGCGACTGAGCGAACCAAGCCCAACTCGGAGCGGCTGCCCGACTATACGGATCAGGCCCTCGTCAGGCTGCGGGGGCGCCTGGCGGCCCCGATCCCGATACATAAAGACTTGCAAGAACTCACTCTGGCATATGCTCTGACGACTACCCGGCGTGACTTGGGGGCGGACGATCCTTTTGTTCGCAAGATGCTGGGGGATGAATCCCCGGAGCAGCTTGCGGATCGATTGATGAATGGCACTCATTTGGACGATCCCAAGGTTCGAGAGGCGCTCTACGACGGCGGACAAGCAGCGATCGATGCGTCGAATGATGCATTGATTCGTTTCGTGGTTTCTCTCGACCCCGATTTGCGTGCAGTGCGCAAGGAATATGAGGATCAAGTGGTGGCGCCGACGCGCTCGGATGCGGAGCGAATTGCTAACGCCCGCTTCGCCGTGTACGGTACGAGCGTTGATCCCGATGCGACTTTCACGCTCCGCTTGAGTTACGGGAGCGTCAAGGGTTTTGAAGACGCGCAGGGCCACCTGGTTGAGCCTTACACAACCATTGGCGGCTTGTTTCACCGTGGTACGGGTGCGCCTCCTTATGATTTGCCGAAAAGCTGGCTAGAGGCCAAGCCGTCTCTGAATATGGAGACACCAATGAATCTCTCGACCACGAACGACATTATCGGTGGCAACTCCGGGAGCCCGTTGATTAATAGCAAGGCGGAGGTCGTGGGCCTCATTTTCGATGGCAATATTTTCTCTTTGGGCGGCGATTTTGGCTACGATGCGGCTCAAAACCGCGCCGTGGCTGTCGACAGCCGTGCTCTATTGGAGGGCTTACAAAAGGTTTATCATCTCGACCGCATTGTGGAGGAAATCAACTCGGCCCGATAAGAGCCGGCTGTGTGTTGCGCTAGAATCAACTTGGGAGTCATTATCAAAATGGAAAAAGCTACATTTGCCGCCGGATGTTTCTGGGGAGTCGAAGCTACGTTCCGGGCGTTGCCTGGGGTGCTTTCCACTCGCGTCGGCTACATTGGCGGTAAGACGGAGAGTCCTACATATAAAGAAGTTTGCACGGATCGAACCGGCCACGCCGAGGCGGTCGAGGTTACTTACGATCCGGCAAAGATCAGTTATAACAATCTGCTCAAGATATTTTGGGAGAATCACGACCCCACGCAGCTCAACCGGCAAGGCCCTGACTGGGGTACGCAATACCGCTCAGCGATTTTTTATCATTCGCCCGAGCAGCAGGCAGCAGCGCAAGCGTCAAAAGAGGCGCTCGAAAAGTCGCATCGCTATTCGAAGCCGATCGTCACGCAGATGGTTCCCGCGGAGACGTTTTACCAGGCCGAGGACTATCACCAGCAATATCTGGAGAAAAAAGGACTGGCGAGCTGCCACATGAAAGCTTAGACGACGTCCTAAGGGTGCGAGGAATTCTCTGAGGTTTACGCCGCGGTCAACAGCATGGGCAGGCCCTTGGTAATGACGATCGTATGCTCATAATGCGCCGAGGGGCTGTGATCCAATGTCATCACGGTCCACTGATCTCGTGAGAGATAGGCCTTGCCTGATCCCGTCGCGATGATCGGCTCAACCGTGATCACCAGCCCCTCAGTAAGAATCTCGTCAGAGGATGGATCAGCATAATTGGGCACCCGCGGCCCTTCATGGATGGTCCGCCCGATCCCGTGCCCGGCCAGATCGCGGATCACAGAAAATCCGCGGCGCTGCACTTCCCGCTCGACCGCCCGCCCGATTTCTGACACGCGAACTCCCGCTCGCGCAACCCGCATGGCCTTCTCGAACGCGCGTTTGGCGCACGCGACCAGCCGCAGCTTTTCGTCCGAAACCTCACCCACGGGCGTCGTGAGGGCCGCGTCCGCCATGAATCCATTCTTCTCAACCGTGACATCCAGCTTTACGAGATCGCCGTCTTCCAAAACGCGTCCGCTGGGAATGCCATGCACTGCCTCATCGTTCACGCTGATACAGCTGCTGCCGGGAAAGCCATACACCATCGATGGGGCAGACCGCGCGCCGTGCTGCTTCATCACCGCAGCCCCGATGTCATCCAGTTTCAGTGTGGTGATTCCCGGACGCACTGCGCTCGTCATGGCGCCGAGCATAAGCGAAACAACCGATCCCGCCGCCTGCATTCCTAACAGTTCCTCAGGGCTAGTGATGGACATGAACCACCTCTAACCGAGGATATCTGAAGGCGAACCGTTTACGAACTGACAGGTATCTTCGGTCCGAAAAAGGAGAGCAGTGCGAATGCGCCAATATAAAACGGCAAGCTCTGCTGAAAGCTGCATCCCATGCAGCGCAGGGTAAATCCAAACAACGCCAGCAATTCGCAGAGGGTATAGCTGGCAATGTAGCCGCTTTTCCACTGGTGCAGGGTGACGGCATTGTCCGGGTGCGCCACCAGGCTTTCTGCCGAGCGAAATACCATGGTGCGCCTGACCACAAAGATCACGCCTACCAGCGCTACGGCCGCGGTCGTAAACACGTAGCTGATGGAAGGGTCCAGATTGCGGGCGCGCACGCCCAGAAACTCGCCGGCCACAGCATAAAGAAAAATGCTGCCCAGTAATGCCCACTGCACCGTACGCAGTGTTTTTGCGGTCCCCCTCATAGCCTGCGTATCCTACCCACCATTCTCGCGCGCGTTTGCCGAAAGTCGTGAGAAATTTGTTTTTGGGAACCCGCTTCGACAATATGTCTGATACCGAGGAAGCCCTGAAAGGATTAAGGATTAATGATGATGTTCCTCGCGTCGCAATCCCGGCCGCACTCGCCAAAAAATCTGAAACGACACGGGAAAATTCCCATATGCGGCATCCAGCGCTGCGGGTTTGGAGTAAATCGTGACGTCCGCTCCCAAACCAAGCTGCCAGCGGGAATTCTGCACCAGATCCCGCACCCCGCCGAAGGTATACGCCCCGATGCGATAAGCCGGATGCGTTGCCGCCTGGGGAAACAATTCGTCTTTATCCACCAGTTCCAGCCGGGTGAATGAGTAGTTACGACGTAGAAAATTCAGAGTGGACTCCAGTGTGTACCCGTTCAGGTTCACCCCATCGGAGAGCTTGTGCACGCGTCCCCAGACGAGTGAGGTCGCCCAATTGCCCTCGGCCAGAGGGTGGTCATACTCCACCGACGCGGTTTGCCGCCACTGGCTGCCCGGCTCGAGCGCTTCGGGATTCTCCAAGCGGCCAATGCTGTACTGCGCCGTCCAGTCGCGCGCCGGAGCCGCCATCACTCTGCCTGAATACGAATCGAGCGGCGCGAGCTGGATGCTCCAGCGTTCTTCATTAGGCTCGCGTCCGTTGAATGCGGAAGCCTCGATTTTGAAGCGGTCG
Source organism: Candidatus Sulfotelmatobacter sp. (assembly GCA_030039165.1). Taxonomy (GTDB): domain Bacteria; phylum Acidobacteriota; class Terriglobia; order Terriglobales; family Acidobacteriaceae; genus Sulfotelmatobacter. The sequence goes on from JASHQM010000085.1 coordinate 9,019, forward strand.
ACCACGAACCCGGTTGTGACCACACCGAAGCTGGTGTGGGTCGAATCCTGCAAATGATGGCTCAGCGGCGCCATCGGCAACTCCTCCGCCGAGGTGCGATGCAAATACATCACCGGCCCCAGTGCCGGCTCGGCCGAGGGTCCGCCGTACAGCTCCCAGGAGACTTCTTTCGCCAGCGGCAGCAGGTATAAGGCATCGAGTTCGGCAAACACATTGTGGGGATGCTGATGATCAACCAATGGCTGGCCGTGGTAGGTCTCGCCGGTCTGAAATAGCTCGGGAAACCCCGGATGGGGCGAGGTCAGCGACTCGGCGGAAAACATCTGGCGGAACAGAATCGTGCCTGCTCCCAGGCGATGCTGCTCCATGGTCATGGCCCAATTCACGGACTCGGCTTTGCCCTCGCCGCGCGGACCGCCCGCCTGGTTGTAATCAGCGAAGATCACGCCGTGCGCCATGAATTCCCAGCCGCCGCGCATCAGCATCCACTCGTGTGCGGGGGCCGATGCCGGCTCCCACGCTGTTCCCGAGCCTTTATGTATTAAGGGCAGTTGCATGTTCACCTGCTTTGCCATGTGCATGCCGCCCATGGATTGGTCTTGCGCGGAAGCGCCCGCGAGCGCGATACACAAGGCTATGGCCGCCGTGAAAAAATGCGCAACAACCGCATGTGGAAAGATTTTTGACACCGATGCCTCGCAATGGAAAAACGGAACGAGAATGCCTGCGCTGAGTAGCGCGTGCCTGTCAAAATCGGGAAGGGAAGGCGTGTCTAGATTCTGAGACTCAGCAGATCAGGAGGGTCGCCAGGAAAAGCCGCGGGGGGAAATCCTGGTTCACGATGGACGGCAGTCGGGGCAGGAAAGCACTCGTACGGCTGAACTTCCAAAACAGGAGTTGGAGAAAACGTGCCGCTCAACAGGGGTGAGGCAATGCCGCGCACACAACAACGGTGATCGGACGGGTATGGATTTGCCGGCATCCGCTCATGATGGCAAGCGGGAGAATGCGGATGCGCCGCGGAAAGCGCCATAAGACAGTTTGTGCTGGCGCAAATAGAAACCATCACCGCAAGCAACAGGACCACAACGCACTGGAAGAAGCGGCGGTTCACAGACTATGTTCCGGTAATTTTCTCGCGCAATTCTTCGGGCAGCCGCTCGCGAATCTCCGGGGGAAGATGGTCATGCACGAGGCGCGCGCCCTCGCGTGCGGCATCAAGAACAGTCACCGGCGCTGGCGTGGCGACAGCCACCACCAGCCAGATCAGCGCCGACAAAGCAAAGCCTGCCAGCGCGGCAATCTCCAGCCAAAAAGCGTGCCGCGGTCCAAAGTGGCGGATCACCCCGAACGCCAGCAAAAACATACCGCCAGAAAGCGAGGCCAAAATGATCAGGCCCACGTCAATGGCGCGATGCAGGCGCTGTCGGCGGCGACAGTGTTCGCAGCTCGAAAAATGGTTTTCATAGTCGCCGCGCATCTCCGGCGCCAGGCTGGAAATATCATAGCGCCAGCCCGCCAGAATCTTGCCTACGATGGGATCGACGCATTGCTGACTCATACAGTACTTACGCTTCTGCCGGTGCTGCATTTCTCGCCGCTGCACTTGCTGCGGTGAGATTCTGGGAGCACACACCGTAAAGCTCCGGCCTCTGGTCCATACTGCCTGATCCGCTTACAGGCGAATCGCGGGCAACGCCTCGGACTGCATCGCTACCAGTACACGGCTCCGAAACAAGCCGCCGCGTTCCGCCAGCGCCCGTTCCGCTTCTCTCCGCGCCAGTTCGGGATGATTGTTCTCCTGAGAGAGATGCGCCAGCACCACAAATGCTGCACAATTATCATAGTCGCTGGTGAAGAAATCCGCGAGCTTGGCGTTCGAAAGGTGCCCCACATTGCTGGCCACTCGCTGCTTCACCGCCCAAGGGTATGAGCCGCCGCGCAGCATCTCAAGATCGTGGTTCGACTCCATCACCAGAATGTCGGAGCCGCGCAAATGATCGCGCACATTTGCGGGCACATAGCCGAGATCGGTCACCATGCTGACCTTCGCGCCTTCCACGCGAAAGCTAAAACCGACGGGATCGGCGGCGTCGTGCGGAATGGTGAAAGGTTTCACCTCAATATCGCCGATCTGAAAACGATGTCCGGATTCGAAGCGCTCAAGCCGCTCCAATTGCGGCCGGCAGCCATTCTCGTTGCGCATGGCACGCGCCCACGCAGAATGGGTCGCGCCCGTCATAAACACCGGGATGCGTAGTTTTTTCGCCAGCGTGGCCAGGCCATAAACGTGATCGTTATGTTCATGGGTGATCAGGATGGCCGCAAACGTCTGTGGATCCTCGCCCAGCGATTTCATGCGCTTGAACGTCTCCCGGCAAGAGACGCCGGCATCCACAAGAATCTTTGTGCGGGCGCTGGCCACAATGGCGCAGTTGCCCCGGCTTCCGCTGGCCAGTATGGAAACACTCACGCACATCTGAGCAAGCATACCGTGAGTGCCTGTGAATACGCGAGTAACTTTTGGGGCTAGCGCTCGTTGGCTGTGGTTGGACCTCCGATATGAGAGTGCTGGGTACTGAGTGGTCAGCACCCAGTACTCCGTACTCGTACTTCGTTATTTCCCGCGCCACAATTCACCAATCGCCTTGCGCATTACCGCTCCGCCATATGCCCCGGCAAATCCCGGCAGGGCGGTGAGGAAGGCCCCATAAATCTGTGCCTGGGAAGGTTTCAACGATGTTAGGCGATAAGCGGCATACTCGCTCAAAGGAAGAAAGACCACGACCGCGATGACCCAGCGCCACGGTCGGCGCGGACGCAGCGTTCCGAGCAGCATGCACGCGGCCAAGACCAGCAGCGCAGTGAGGAGAAGATCGTTGATTGCAACGTCAGCCCAACCGCTGCCGATCCCGCAGAGAGCGGCGAAGACGTAGACCCACGCATCACGAGAAGCAGGCGTGGTGTGCAGAGGTGCCTTCATCGGGCGGAGTTGGAATTTTTTTTCGACATTGAGAACGGAGTCACGGAGGGAACATTGTTTTGTGGTTTCTCCGTGGCTCTGTGTCTCCGTGGTGAATACCTTTCAATACTTGTAGAACCCTCTCCCGCTCTTTCTTCCCAGCCATCCCGCATCTACCATCTTCAACAACAGCGGACATGGCCTGTATTTCGGATCGCCCAGCCCCTCGTGCATCACCCGCATGATGTCGCGGCAAACATCGAGTCCGATAAAATCGGCCAGGGTGAGCGGGCCCATGGGGTGCGCCATGCCCAGCTTAAAAACCTCATCGATCGCCTCGGGCGTGGCTACGCCCTCCATCACCGTATAAATCGCTTCGTTAATCAGCGGCATCAGTACCCGGTTTGACACGAACCCTGGTGCGTCGTTTACCTCGACCGGCGTCTTCTCCAGTTTGATTGCCAGCTCGCGGACGGTATCGAATGTTTCCTGCGAGGTAGCCAGACCGCGAATTACCTCGACCAGTTTCATCACCGGCACAGGATTGAAGAAATGCATGCCGATGATTTTTTCCGGCCGCTTGGTTAGCGCGGCGAGTTTGGTGATCGAAATTGAGGACGTGTTGGACGCAAGAACGACGTCGGGCTTCGTTAACCGGTCGAGATCGCGAAAAATCTCGGTTTTGATCTCGAATTTCTCCGTCGCCGCCTCGACGATGAAATGGCAGTCGGCCAGCTTGGACCGATCCGTGACGGGTTGAATGCGCCCGAGGGCAGCCACGCTTTCATCCGATGTGACTTTGCCCTTTGCTAGTTCGCGGTCAAGATTCTTGCTGATGGTGCCGAGGGCGCGATCCAGAAACCGCTGCTCGACGTCGCACAGCACGACCGAAAAACCGCTGCGGGCAAAGACATGGGCGATGCCGTTGCCCATGGTGCCCGCACCGATGACGCCTACGCGTTGAATGTCCATGAAGGCCTCACTTCGCATCTGGGAAAACGTCTGAGTCTATCATTCCCTTCGCTTCTCTCCGGCCTCGGCTTGGCGGGTTATTCACGGATAGCGGGAGCATTCGGCCTGACACCCAGTCGGGCTTGCTTTGCAAAGGATGGAATCCACTCAGGGAAAGGAAGCGACTGCCTTGGCCAGATACTTTCGCTGTTGAAAATCTCTCCACATGAGATCGGTCCCGAACCGAGTAGAGAGTTGGCCTTACCGGGAGCCTGAAACGCAATTATCTGCCGATGGACTGCATGGGCTGGGCGGATAGAAAGCGGCTTGAATTTCGGTGCTGTTAGCGAAGACCTCGGCGGACGGAACGAAGCTCGATCCCTCGCTGACCGTTACAATCGGTCGCACTTCCGCTCTCTGCCCTGCTTTTGTGACAAGCGTGCTTCCTGGCAAATCCAAATACATGGCATTGCCCGGAGAAACCGTCAGCGTGAATGCCTCCGCGGAGGCGACGCAGCTGGGTTCTTCAGAATTCACAGCGACAGTCGGGAACACTTCCCCGGGTCATCTTTGGCGCTAGCCACCGAAGTGCCTTTAATGGCTAGCGATGCCGACTCTCCCGCCTGTAGCGTAGCTGATTTTGTTGTTCCGACGGCGTTGCCATTGCTGTTTTGAAAACCCAGTTGCGCGGAGCATGGGCTGGGAAGGACGGCC
>JASHQM010000086.1 GCA_030039165.1 Candidatus Sulfotelmatobacter sp.
CCCCCTCCGTCGAACTAGCTGCCGGATTTAATTCAATACTTGGCGTGCCGCTGCGCAGCTGTTTTGCGACTCGGACAAGCTAGATTTGCCTGTTGTGGAATTTTCAGTTGCACACGACGACACTTTGTCGTAGTGAAACATGCCAGAAAACAGGCGTGAAGTGCCTAACAGTTGTTTTGGCGACTATATCCCGATACAGTCGGACGATAAACTGACTTTTGCTGAATGTCTTATCAGACGGGGATCCTGAGGATCCAAAAAAGAGGGTCTCACTCAAACGCCACACCCATTAAGAGAGGAAAGTTACCAGTAGTAAGAGGCGATGAGCTCCGGAGAGGCTGGAGAATTATCAATCACCCTGACATGTATAACAAACTGAAGATTCTTTTTTTGCCAGTCCTTGGGTGCTGCCTGCAGAACTTTAGTCAGCAGACCGGCATTGGTGATTAGTTCCGCTGCTGCCTGGGTCCCGTATTGCTCGCACCCACTAACCAGCATCATCATTTCGTTTGTCTCGGGATAGAACGCACGCGAGATGATGGCGTAATCGTCATCGCTGTGGAAGTCCGGACTGACATTATGTGGATACCACTCGGTGGGCTTCCCGTTGTCCGTGATTATGCCGTTCTCATCATCAATGAAGAAGCGGAAATCCTTTGTCATCTCTTTCCACTGATTGCTTGAATACCCGATTAAGATTGCAGGAGCGTTGTGCAAGTCATCAAAAGAAACAGCATTTCCGATCTTTACCGTGAAAGGATGCCCTCTGCGGCTCAGGAGCCCGGAAATCCAGGAAGCTGCCACGAGATCTCCCCCTCCGACGTATTGATCAGTCAATAGAGTGAAATCCTTTTCGCTCGGGGGCCGAGTGGGCATGTAAACTTGCCCGTATGCCGCCGCCAAAACTACCGGGGATTGGCTCTGTAGCAGTGGCGCCCAGAATTGATCGAGCACGGTGGGAGAGGACCGAAACTCGAACCAGAACCCAGTGCAGAGGGCAATCATCGTCAGCATCGCGAAAACAGTTCCCCATGTTCGCCAACGTTTTCTTGTCCGCAGCGTCCCCTGACTTTTTAATTCCTCGGCGACATCAACGGTAGAAACGAAGTTCCCGCTGGAAAAAGCCGCAGGGGCTTCACGCTCAGGGAATGGGCGTTTGCAAAAGGTAGGAACATAACTACCGACCGGCAATTCGATATACACTGCCGCATTTTTTCCCCCTTCCGCATGATAAAGCGCTAGCCTCTTTCGAACCTCACTCGCCTTCATTCGGACTATTCCGTCTTCATTAGTGTCGTACGTATTCGACCGCCCGAAGACAGCTATACCAATCGTGCGTTCCTTCAGTCCGTGCGGCAGACCAGCGAGGGTTTGTTCCACAACGTATTCAAGGAAATCTTGACAACGCTTGCTCCCGTGAAATTGAGGGCTTTGGAAGATGTGGCCGAGTTCGACGCGAATCGCGTCTGCCTCGACATCCGAGATCGGGTGAGCCTTTTCTTTCGTTTCCCCAACCAACTCGACAGTGGCGGAAGCTTGGGTGTCCTCTGACATGGGGTGACAATACCGGCGGCGATCTTAGCACATTTTCAACCGGTCAGTTAGCTGCTATTTCGCTGAAAATGAAAATGTTGTTCCCACGTCGTATCGGGATACAGTCCCTTGCGAAACGGTTAGCTACTTCACAACGCTGTTCGGGATGTGCTCCTCTTCTCAGCACAATCAGGGCTACCATCGACTGCGATGACCGATATCTTCTTTCGTTTGATCCCTTCGAGTAATCTATGTGGCCCGCAATCCCAACGCCTGGCGCGGGGTTGGGAATGGCAGGGGGGAAAACAGAGCAGTAGTGAACTAAAGGGGGTAGCGATGAAACTACTGAGCTGGTTGCGCTTTGCAGTGGAAGTACTCGTGGTGCTGGCTTTGGCAGCGAACCTCGTGGCCCAAGTGGCCGGGCGAGGCTCCCTGAGCGGCTTGGTGACGGATAGCTCGCGGGCGGCTGTCGCGGGCGCTGCGGTAACGCTCACCAACGTCGATACCGGTGTTTCCGTGTCAGGACGGACGTCGGCCGGTGGATTGTATTCATTTCTTAGCCTGATTCCCGGCACCTATCAGCTCAAGGTCACAGAACCGGGTTTCAAGACGGCCGTCCAGGACAACATCACAATAGCCGTGGACGCGGAGCAGCGAGTAAACATTTCGCTGCAGCTAGGCGTCGTGAGTCAGAATGTGACCGTTTCGGCTGCGCCGGATATTGTCGCCACCACCAGCAGTACGACCGGCCAACTCATCCCTTCTGCGGTCATCGAGCGCACCCCGCTGCTGACGCGCGATATATTTGGCTTGGTCCAACTTGTCCCCGGCGTCATCCCCCAGGATGGCAATCCCACCTCCCTTGATTCACAACGCAATGAAGTTTCGAACTTCACTATCAATGGCGCGCCGCAGGGCACGGTCTACTACATGCTGGATGGCAGCCCGCTGACCATCGGAGAGAACAATCAGGGTGTCGTGATTCCTGCCATGGAACCCCCGCTGGATTCTGTGGAGGAGTTCCAAATGGAGACCAATGTCACTCCAGCGAGCATTCAGACGGGTGCGGCCGGGGTCATCAGTCTCGTCAGCAAAAGCGGCACCAATAACTTCCACGGCGACGTTTTCGGTTTTGCCCGGCCCGATGCCCTGGTCTCCAACGATTATTTCGACAGAGCCGCCGGCCAGCCTGTTCCGGATTTCCATCGTTATCAGTGGGGCGGCTCCCTCGGTGGGCCGATCAAGAAGGGCAAGATTTTCTTCTTCGGGGACTACGAGGGCACACAACAGGCCAGCTTATCCACAACCACACTCACCGTACCCACGCCAGCGGAAAAGCTTGGCGACTTCTCCGGAGATCCTGGACTGACCATCTACAATCCGGATCCGTCTACCTGGGCTGCCGGCCCAACTCCTTGCATCGCTCCAGCCACCACCTGCCCACAGCCGTTTGCTGGGAACAAGATCCCAACGGCAATGATCAACCCGATTGCCGCTAACTATCTTCAGTACTGGCCAGCGCCCAACTTCCCCACCAGCGGCACGTACCACCCGCTCAACTTCTTCGCCTCCGGCTCCAGTCCTGAAGCCGTCGAAAGATTCGATGTCCGTCTGGACGACAATCTGAGATCGAACCAACATCTGTTCGGGAGGGTTTCTGTGGCGCGTGAACACGATAGCACTCCGAACTATTTCAACAATCTGTTCTATCCCTCCAGCCTGAATTTCAACCATGACGGCAATTTAATGTTGGGCTATGACCGGACTATCTCGTCGAACACCGTGCTTCAGTTGCGTGCCAATGCGACTCGACATTACGAAAACGATGGACCGCAGGCCCAGGCTGGTTTCAACCAGACCACGCTCGGCTTCCCGGCTTCGTTGCAAGCCTCTTCGACGTTCCCATCGATTCCATACATTTACCTCACCGGAAATGGAAATGACGCCCCTGCATCACTGGGCAGCCCTACTTTCTCTTTTTTCAAATTCGCCACCACCAACTACGACTTCAGCACCACACTGAACACGGTGAAGGGGCGGCACCAACTCAGCCTGGGATGGGACTTTCAGATGTTTTATATGAATGTTGGCATGACCCTCGATCCTGCCGGCGCCTACCAGTTTGCCCCCGATGCCACCAGTTCGAGCGTTCCTGCCGCCGACGGCGACACCTTTGCATCCTTCCTGCTTGGCGTCGGCTCGCTTGACCAGGGGCAACCTAACTGGACGACCGATATCTTCGGCGCCAATGGCAATCGTTATGACGCACTTTTTATTCAGGATGGCTGGCACGCGACAGACAAGCTGACCGTTAATGCCGGCTTGCGCTGGGATCTGTTCCTCGGAGCCACCGAGCGCTACAACCGCATGGAATATTTCGATCCCACGCTTGCGTACAAAATAAACGGGGTTAACCTGACTGGCGGCGAAGTCTTCTCGAACAATGCGCACCGCAGCCCCTTTCTTACAAACTGGCGCGACTTCGCTCCCCGCTTGCTACTGACTTACCAATTCCTGAAAAATGCTGTCGTGCGCGGCGGCTTCGGGATCTCCTACGGGCCCAGCGTGCACATGGCTGAGATTAATCAATTCAATGACGACTCGTATCTGGCTGAGACAACCTGGCTGGGATCCATTTTGGATCCCACAGGAAACTATCTGATTCCAGTGAATTCGCTCTCGAATCCCTTTCCGAGCGGCATCGTGAAGCCAACGAATGGGAGTCTGGGTGCCGCTACAAACGTGGGTCTCGGCGTGAACAGTTTATTGCATTCCCAACCGGAGCTGACCACGTACAACTTCAATTTCGGAGTCCAATACCAGTTTCGCAACCAGGTGATCTTATCGGTCGCTTGGGTCGGCAGCCGCGGGCTGCACTTGCCCTTCAGCAACCAGGGCAATACTGACCTCAACTCGCTTTCTCTGGGCACGATCGCGCAGTATCAGGGCAATCTGCTAAACATGGTCCCATACCCCTACGCTCCCGCGATTACGAACCCCAACGCCCCGTGGCTCGGCGCTACACAAGTGCCGCTGTGGGTGATGCTGCAGAAATTTCCCCAGTTCTCTTATGGCGCGAGTCCCAACAGCGTTGGCGTCGGAAGTGGAGTTCTGGAGTGGGGCGTTCCCTGGGGAGATTCCATCTATCATTCGCTGCAAGCGAAACTCGAGAAGCGGCTGACGCAACACTTCACCACGCTCCTCTCGTTCACTTGGGGCAAGCTGATCACTGACGATAATGCCGGTTCGCTCGCGTTCAACGGTAACAACTTCGCCCAGGCGCAGGACATCACCAATTTGAATCTGGAGCGGAACGTTAGCACCCAGGACATCCCTGTCTATTTTTCCGGGTTGCTGTCCTATGATCTACCCATCGGCGAGGGACGTGCGGTCAACGTGCGCGGCTGGGCCAATCGCGCCCTGGGCGGGTGGACGGTAACCGCTGTTGCCGCACTTAGTGATGGGCAGCCGATCGCCACCCCTAACGGCACAGGCGACATCTGGTTCAATCAGCGTCCCGACATAGTCGGCAATTGCGGTAGAGGTGCGCCCAGGATCGTTGCCGAATGGTTCAATTTCACCTGCATGGCGCAGCCGGCAAGCCAGTATTTACCAGGGACAGCACCGTCCATACTGCCCGGCATTCGTGCAGACGGCGCGCACGATCTGGACCTTTCCATCGCCAAGCATTTCAAGATAGGCGAAAACAAGGACCTTGAGTTCCGAGCAGCCGCCTACAATTTCACCAACTCCATACAGTTCGGATATCCGAATGTTTTTTGGGTTCCGCCTACGTCTGGCACACAGCCTACAGCCGCTCAGATGCAGGGCTTCGGCCAACTCACCAACCAGGCAAACACTCCGCGTCAAATGAGTTTCGAAGCGCGCTTCAAGTTCTAGGGGCGTCTGAGCTGCAACCTTGTCGAGATCACGATCACCGCGCGGGGAAGATGTGCAGCGCCGCCGATCTCCGGCGAAGCGTGGGATTCAAGCCGTGGCGGAAGTCGCAGCTTCTAGCTCAGGCCAAGCAGTGAACTAAACGCTGCTGTGAGCGCTCAAGATCAGTTGTCCCTTACTTTGAGTCCGCCTTCACGGGTTCACCACAACCTTCCCAAACATCTGGCTCTTTTCCAAATATTCATGCGCTGCCCGTATCTCGCTCAATGGGAATGTACGGTCGACTACGGGCTCCAATCGCCCCGCAAATACATGCTTCAAAACCTCATGCAATTCGCCCATCGTTCCCATATAAGAGCCCCGTATGCTCAATTGCCGCGCAAACAGATGCCGCAGTTCGATGCCCACGTTTGACCCTGTAGTCGCTCCGCACGTCACCAGCGTGCCCCCGGTTTTCAGCGATTTCACACTCTCGTCCCAGGTCGCAGCGCCCACGTGCTCGACCACGATGTCGCACCCCTCTTTGTTCGTGATCTTGCGAACTTCGTCAGAAATTTTCTGTTGATAATGGTTGATGCCGAAATCAGCGCCAAGTTCGCGGGCCTTCGCCAGCTTGGTCTCGTCACCCGCTGTCGTAATCACGCGGCAGTGATACATCTTTGCTATCTGTATCGCCGCAATGCCCACGCCCGAACCCGCTCCCAGCACCAATACCGTCTGCCCCGGGCGAATAGCCGCGCGCCCCACCAGCATGTGCCACGCGGTTACGAAAACCAGCGGCACGCTGGCTGCCCGATTGAAGTCGAAGGAGTCGGGAATCGGAATCACATTGTCCGCTGGGGCAGCGAATAATTCGCAATCTACGCCATCGACTCCATTGCCCAGAACCGTGAATGCGCGGCACTGGTTTTGCACCCCTGCCACGCACTTCTCGCAATGCCCGCAATAGTGCATCGGCGCCACCAGGACCCGCTGGCCAGTTTTGAATCCAGTGATGTATTCCCCCATCTCGACAATTTCCCCCGCAGCGTCGCTGCCGGGAATGTGCGGAAGCTTCACCTCCTTCGTGACCCCTTTTCGCACCCAGAGATCGAGGTGATTCAGCGAGCATGCGCGCACCCGAACGAGCACTTGGTCTTTTCGCACTTGGGAATCAGGCACATCTTCATACATCAACACTTCTGGCCCACCGAACTGATGAATGCGAACGGCTTTCATAAGAGCCTTCTCCTGTGACGTATGAGGCTAGCACACCCCATGCTTGCTCACCCTTAGTTCTCGCATCGTAGATCGCGCCCAATCCTCGACCATTAAGGAAAATACCGGGAAGAACCTGCGGCGAAGCCTGACCATTAGAAAACGGTCGCTGCATCTACGTGATTTCTAAATCGCTCTACACGCTTCTGCGGATGCAGCCGTAGCGGGAGGGGCCGAAAGGGTCGGATCCCCAGCAGGCCTGCGTCAGTTGTTGCAATCAGGTGGCAGCACCGGCTGAAACGAGAACGCCCAACTTGCACCGAACGAAACCAATCGCTCACCAAAGAGTGCGGATGGAAGGATGGCGACAGTAGTGGCGAACTCGGCAGAGAAAAACACCTGACTCCGATCGGCCTTCTCATGGAAGGCGATTTCACTCATTGACCTCCCGTAAGCAGGTTCAGTTTTCCTTTACGGCTCCTCACGTCCGAAGCCCTTATCGTGTAAAAAACACCGTACTCGCCCAGGGTTCGGTACTGTCTGAAAAGTGCGTTGGTGGAAAACTCTAAGCCGTTGCGCCCACGCCCGCTAGTCGGTATCGTTGGGGCATGTCTAGCCGCGAAGAATTGAACGCCCTGAAAAACCTGCTTTCCCAAGCTGATCGCATTCTGGAAACTTCCCCAGCCCTACCAGAAAACCGGACTGCCGCGTGCCGCGAATTGCTCCAGTCTGCCCTTGCGCTCACTGGCGATCTAATCAAGAATGCTCCTACGCCCGCTGCCACGCTAGGACACAAGGGCGGATCAACTACCGCCCGACGCCACGGCCCAGAGCACTACCGCCAGATGGCCGCAAAGCGCAAAACGCACGGCGGAGGCCGACCGCCAAAGTCTAATGCCTGACGAAATTGCCGTCTCGTTCTTTGGGCCGTTCTCTTGGTACGGCACGCCAGATGCGCCCTGCGTCTACGATACCGACGAAGCCCGCAACTTTGGAATCTACCTCTGGACCGTACCGCTGCCAGACGGCCATCTCATCTACTACGTTGGCGAAACCGGACGCAGTTTCGAGATTCGGCTGCGCCAGCACCACGAAGAGCTTATCAGCGCCCGGTATCACGTCTACTCTGCCCAAGAGTTTGCCCGTGGCGAAAAACTCATACTCTGGCCGGGTCGCTGGGACGTAAAGGATCGCAAGTCTGACGCTGAATGCCGAGCAAACGCCGAGCGGCTATCCGCGCCGATTCGGAGCATGATGCTGGCCCTTCGGCTGTTCCTTGCGCCAATGCCTTGCGACAAACGCACTCGCCAGCGGATAGAGTCTGCGATAGCCCAGCCGCTCTACGCCGTACCGGGCATGGTCGGAGCCTTTCAGGATCGCGGCGTTCGCTATGATCCTCGCATGCCTAACGAAAAGCCATTTGCTTGTCGCGTCATCTCCCCCGTGCCACTTCTCGGCATCCCAGAGCGGTTTTTAGCCTAAAACCAACCGAACTCTCCCCAACTCTCCCATACCCTCCTACAACTCTCCCACACTCTCC
>JASHQM010000087.1 GCA_030039165.1 Candidatus Sulfotelmatobacter sp.
AGAAGATTCGCTGCGCACATGGCGCCGCACGGTTGTCGAGCAGCTCTCTCAAAACGTCCACAGCCTTAGCGTTGGAGATCATGTTCACGAGTTTGTAGCCCGCGCCGGACGAACCTGACACCTCGAAACAATTCGCGCGTATGTGACGAAAGAGGATCCTGGATGGCGTACGAGCCCAGGCATATGAAATGGTGGGGCTGGGGGAACGAAGATGTGCAGTTTGATTCAAAGGCCCACCCAGGTTTCTGGCCCTATGCAAAATCTGTACTTGAGATTGAGACTGATGATTTCGATCAACCGCACTGGATGCTTGACGCTATCAACGTACCCGAAGGTCGCGTCGATGAACATTTTCTGACAAAGCTACGGTCCTTTCTTGCTCCCACTCAGATCTGCGAAGACAAGAAAGAGCGAGTCATTCATGCCTATGGCAAAGGATTTCGCGACTTATTTCGTCTGCGTCGCGGCCTGGCAAATGCCGCTCCCGATTTGATTGTTTACCCGCAGAGTGAGCGAGAAGTCTGCTTAACGCTTCGCTCTGCTGCCGACCGCGATGTTGTGGTCATTCCCTTCGGCGGCGGCTCCAACATTTCCGGTTGCCTTGAAAGAATGGATGCCGGACGCGTGACGATATCGCTCGACATGCGCCGGATGCGGCGAGTGCTGGAGGTCGATGCACACTCCTGTACCGCACGTATAGAATCCGGGATTTTCGGTCCGGACCTCGAACAGCAGTTAAGCAGACAAGGCTTGACGCTCGGCCATTTCCCCGATTCTTTTCTGCACTCCACGCTCGGCGGATGGATCGCCACACGGTCTGCAGGAATGCAGAGCGACAAATACGGAAAGATCGAAGATATGGTACTGGCCGTCCGCATGGTGACCACCGAAGGCGTCTTAACCACCCGCACGGTCCCAAAATCCTCGAATGGCATCGACGCCAATCACATTTGCATCGGTAGCGAGGGCACGCTGGGAGTCATAACTGAAGCGACAATGAGGGTTCATCCGCGTCCTGAGTTGCGAGTCGTTTCCGGCTATTTGTTTCCCGACTTTGAGAGCGGTATCGCGGCGATGCATGAGTGCATGCGCCAAGAGTGTATGCCCGCAATGGCGCGGCTAAACGACCCCGATAAAACCGCGCTATCTTTTGCTTTCAGGCCGCCGGCCTCACTCATATCGCAAGCTGCCGGCAGCTTGTTCAAAACCTATCTTCGAGCAAAAGGATTTATGCTGCCAAGCGCTTGCCTGATGTTGACCGCGGTTGAAGGCAGGCAAAATGAAGTCGTTCGCCGGCTCAGCCAGGCCGAGGCCATTTACCAGCGATGTGGCGCGGTTTCAATGGGAGAGGACGCGGGAAAATCGTTCGAAGCTACCAAATTCGATTTCCCTCATATCCGGGATTTTCTGCTAGACCGTAATGTGACCACTGACGTCAGCGAGACTTCAACCGTCTGGAACAATATCCTTCCTCTATATCGTGGGACAATGGAGGTTCTTCGCGCCAGCATTCTTGATAGCGGAGTCCGTCCCTGGACCGGATGTCACATCAGCCACACGTACCAATCGGGCGCCAGCGTCTACTTTACTTTCGGTTTCAAACAGCAGTCAGGATATGCAATGCAACAGTATCTCCGGGTCAAACGGGCGGCTCAACAATCCTTTATCGATCACGGGGCTACGCTCTCCCACCACCATGCGGTCGGAACTGAGCATTTGCCCTGGCTGGCCGCGGATATTTCCCCCCTCGGGGTGCAAACGGTCACAGCAATCAAGAACGCACTGGACCCCGCCAACATAATGAACCCCGGCCGCCTGCAGCCTTCCTCCAATCCGTTCGACCAGTGGATGCACCTTTCCCAGCCGCTTGGATGATAGCCAATGAAACACCCGGAAGGAGGAAACAACTCCAAAAAACCTCGTGGCACCAGTGAATGTCGAATGAAATTGGGTGCGCTATGGTGGGAGCGGCGGGCTCAACGCTCGGACCTGCTCACGGGCTTTCCAGACGAATGTAAAATGACACAAGCTTCGTTGAGGCGCGCACTATGGATAATCCGGCAAAGCCTGACCTGAAGACTGCAGTTCCTCTCGCTAGCATCCCCGATGGTGGGCAATTCCTGGGAGTAATCGATGGAGAAGACGCGCTGCTGGTGCGTCGCGGAGCGGAAGTCCTCGCAGTGGGCGCCCATTGTACGCACTATCATGGGCCGCTCGCAGAAGGATTAGTGGTTCAAGACACGGTTCGATGCCCTTGGCACCACGCATGTTTCAGTTTGCGCACTGGAGAGGCACTCGCGCTCCAGCTCTTGGCCCGGTTTCCTGTTGGCGAACGGAACATGTCGAGAACAAGGTATTTGTTCACCAGAAACTAGGTCCATTCGTTTCTAGCCACCCTGATCATGCTCCGAAATCTGTCGTGATTGTGGGTGGGGTGCGGCAGGTCTGGCCGCTGCCGACATGCTTCGGCGCGAGGGTTACGATGGTTCTCTCACAATCGTAAGCGCCGATGATTCTGCTCCTGTCGATCGTCCGAACCTGTCCAAAGATTACCTGGCTGGTACGGCTCAAGATGATTGGATCCCATTGCGTTCGCCAGACTATTATCGACAGTCTTACCACGCAGTTGAGGGAGGAGAGGTGTTGCAAGAGTGGGCTGGAATCTTTGCAAATTCACCCTGTGCTCGCGCAGATCGCAGACCGTTAGGGGCACTTGGGATGAAGATCTCACCACGTGCAAACAGGCGAAATGGGAGTATACTGATCGTCGTTTTCGAGGCCAAAAAAGGAAATTCCAATCCAGAAAACCCGAAAAGGAGGCGATTATGCACAGACCGTCTTGGCTTCTAGCGTCGTGCATTCTGTTGCTGTTGGGGTATATCGCCTCGGCACAGAGCACATCCAACTTAAAAGGATTTTCGGAGTCGAATCTCGGCATCAATGCGACCATCACGGATGCAAAAGGCGGAAAGACTGAAGTGCAGGCCATCACGTACCACAAGACGGCGAGCGGACAGAGCTTTTACAGGAACGTTGAATCCAGCCATGAATTTGACTGGCCGTATATTCCAATAAATACCAGCAACTTCATTGTGAAATTGCCGCTCGCCGCAATTCGTACCCTCACCGTCGAACCAGAGTCACGTGAAAACCGGGTGGGAGATCAGCGTTACCGCGTCACGGCGCTGATGGAGAATGGGCAAACCAGTTTCTCCGGTAACATGATAGTTGTAACCGCAGCGTCTGAAACGTCCTCGAACAGCCTCGGCGGTTTTGGGAATGACGATTCGTTGGTCGGAAAGACGGATTTTGGGCCATTCAGGATTAATTTCGAGAACATTCGCGTCGTAGATTTCACGTCGCATCAGAAACCCTCAGCCGCAGCTGTAAAGACCGCAACTCCTACCGGCAATGCCGGGTCCCTGTTGCTTGATGACGGCTCAAGGTTGGAAATGAAGAATATTTTCCCCGTAGCCAATGAATACAACGCGAACAGCGTGCCTCAGGGCGAAGTTCGGGCAATGCAAATCCGCTTAGCCAGCGCAGGTGGTTCCGAAACCACCATCATGCTGGCTACACTCGCGGTAATCCGATTCTTGTCCAACAATCCGGGTTATAGGAATCCACCGGGCACGTTACCCGAGCTTGAAGTGGAATCAATCAGAGGACAGCAGCTCCGCGGTGTTGTGGGAGGAAAATCGGCGGACGCCTTCGGCCTTGGCGGGACCGCGTTATTTGGGGACGATGAATACGAAATCATCGTTCCATTCACTACAAAGGCGAAGCAACTCACTATTCGCCAGTGACGGTGAGGGTCTTCACATTATTAGGCTGGTCATGAGGAACTCGCATAATTGTGATCTAATGAATTCTCTACGGCTAGCGGCTGCCATTCTTAGGGCAAAACATCCCGCTGATGCACTGGCAAAGTGGCGGTGAATTACAGGCGAAAACGGTGACACAAAATTGACACAAAATCTGACGAGCATAATAAAACCCCGCATAAACAGCGGGGGTTTTAATGGTTGCGGGGGGTGGATTTGAACCACCGACCTTTGGGTTATGAGGCCAACAGAGTAAAGGACAGCATTACATTTCAACGACTTGACGCCGCCGGGAACGACACAAAGTCACTGAAAAGACACTAAAGCACAGTTATTGGACCACAGTCGGACCATAGTTCCGCACTCGGTTTCTCAGCGCTTGAAGTGACGGATGTTTCTTGTAAGCAAGCCGTTTATCGCAAGCATTCTATCTCCGCTTGTCAGAGACGCGGCTACCGCCAGTTGGCTTGTGATCCACGAAACGGATTACTTCCGGGTGGCCGACCAGCCACCCATAACCTCGTTTTGGGGACGGTAAAAGAAGGACTTGCGCCGGAGAGCCGTTACTGGATGGACGGCTGGTACCCGCGTCCGCGAAGGGCGCGCCCCGCCGTGATTCCGGTGAGTTTCCCTTTGACATATTCCAGCTGACCATTGACGATAACGTAGTCAACGCCCGTTGAAAGTTGATCGGGCTTGGTGTAGGTAGCGTGATCGATGATCGAGGCCGGGTCGAAGATGGTGATGTCCGCAAAGAATCCCGCTTGCAGTAGGCCGCGGCCTTCCAGATGTTCACGTTGCGCGGGCAACGAAGTGATCTTCCGTATAGCACTTTCGAGCGTCATAAGATGTTGGTCCCGAACGTAATTGCCAAGGAAGCGCGGCATCGAACCGAATGTGCGGGGATGGATGTGTGGTCTGTAACCCGGGCCGTCAAGCGACATCTCAGGGTCGTCGAGGCCGATGCTGGTCCAGGGTTGTAATAACCCCGTCTTTAAATCCTCCTCGCTCCCAAAAAAATCAACGGCGAAAGTCCGCGCGTGATCCGCGATGATGAAGTCCATCAGCGTGTCCTCGGGTGATTTGTTCCACGCCGTGGCAACTTCCGCCAGCGTCTTGCCGTCGAACTGCCTCAAGTTGGAGTCCCTCGGCAAAATCAGCACGTGCTCTGCCCCGCCCGCTTCAAAATAGATGTTCTCCCAATTGTCAATCGCAAGTTCTTTCTTGATGCGTGTTCGAACGGATGGATTTTTCAATCGCTCCAATAGTTTTTCGGTCCCGCCATCTGCGGCCCAGGGCGGAACGTATGCGGCGAGATCCGTTTCCGAGGCCACATAGGGATACATGTCGGCGGCAATATCCAGTCCCGAATCGCGCTCCTGCTGGATCGCTTGCACAACCTTCGCCATGTTTCCCCAACGGGATTTGCCGGCGACTTTCAGATGGAAAATTTCGACTGGCAGACTCGCCTCATGGCCGATACGAAACGCTTCCGCCAGCGCTTCCATTTCGCTTGGGCCTTCGCTGCGCATGTGGGTAGAGTACAGACCGCCGTATTTGGAGGCGACCTTTGCAAGCTCGATCAGTTCTTCTGCTGTCGCGTAACTATTCGGCGGATAGATGAGGGCGCTGGAGATCCCTAACGCTCCGTCTTTCATGGCCTGTTCGACCAGGGA
>JASHQM010000088.1 GCA_030039165.1 Candidatus Sulfotelmatobacter sp.
CTGGCATTTTTCCCCGAAACCGCCATCGGCCTCAAACCCGGCGACCGCGCCCGCATGCGCGTTCCCCTCGATTTCATCGGCATCAATCTTTATTACCGCACCATCGCCTCGGTCTCCCGCGGAATCCTGCGTCTCGTCAGCCCGCAGCAGTGGCTTTTTCCTGTAAAAATGGCCGGAGGCCAGCAAGGCCCCAAAACCGATATCGGCTGGGAAGTCTGGCCAAAAGCGCTGTATGAAATCGTCATGCGCATCACCCGCGACTTCAACCGCCCGCAGATCGAAATCACCGAAAGCGGATGCGCTTACAACGACGGCCCCGATGCCAACGGCGTCATCCGCGACTCCCGCCGCACCGGCTATCTCCGCCAGCACCTTCACTGGCTGGCTCGCGCCATCGCCGAGGGCGCCGACGTCCGCGGCTACCACGCCTGGAGCCTGCTCGACAACTTCGAGTGGGCCGAAGGCTACAGCCAGCGCTTCGGCCTCACCTACGTCGATTTCCAAAACCAGCAGCGCACCATCAAGGATTCCGGCCGCTGGTACGCCCGCGTCGCCGCCGACAATCGCGTCACCATGTAGCTCCGGTCCCGTGTAGCGGGTTGCCCCCTCCTTGTCGCGTTCTTTACGACGGGTGGGTGCTTTGACCTCGCGACCCTGTAGCCCCGGACGCACTCGTCCGGGGTTGCGCGCCTCAGCGCACAATGAGAACAGAGAGAACAGCAATAATTTTCCCCCGTGTTCCTCCGTGCCCTCTGCGGTTCAATCCTACCCGAAGATCACCGACGGGCATCGGCGCCTATTTCCCCGCCCTCGGGATAAACAACTTCACCGGAGGCTCGATCTCATATTTCTCCGCAAAACTTCCCTGATTCACCGCCAGCGCGAACCGTCCCCGCGAGTCGATATAAAGAAGAGGCTCTCCCACCGGCACATCGCTGAATGTGTGCACAAACTTAATCCTCATCTCCTCCTCGTCGAGAATCACCGAAACCTCCTGCCCACGCTGATAGCCAAGCTTGAGAAAATCTTCCCCATCCAGATTCGTCACCAGGTTCCCAAACGGGCCATCCGTAGCAATCACCTCCGCCGTAATTCCCCCTTCGTTAATGCGCGGCATCTTCAAATCCAGCCGCACCAGCGACTCCACCGGCATCTCCGGCCCCGCCTTCGTCCAATCCTCGCCCCGCGCCACGTGCGCTCCCGCAGGAGAGAAAATATCTCGCCCATGAAAGGTCGATGACAATTTCGTCCCGATCATCCAGTCCGGGTTCGTAATCTCATGCACACCCTCAATCCCATCCCGCTGTTCCACTAACGTCAGCAGCCCGTTATCCGGCAACACAAAAAATTCTCCCTTTTTCGACTTGGCCACAATCGCCTTCCGCGGACTGCCAACGCCGGGATCGACCACCACAACAAACACCGTCCCCGCCGGATAATAAGGCGTTGCGCCATAAAGAAAACGCGCCCCATCGAGAATCGAAAATGGCTTGACCTGATGCGTGAGATCCACGATGCGCACCTCAGGCATGATCGAATACATCACTCCCCGGCAGATCGCCACCGAGTCATCGACCACCCCAAAGTCCGTCATGAAAACAATCGTCGGCGGATACTTCGCCGCCTGCGCCACTCCACTCGCCGTCCCGGCGAATAATAGAAAGATGACAACGCACAATAACTGCCCGCGTCTTCGCCGTTCCTTAACGCTCCGCGACATATAACTCATGCAAACCTCCTCTGCTCTGCTCAGCTGATCACCCCAAAACTTTGTGGGGACAGCCGCCCTCGGCTGTCCGGCGGAGCGAAGCTCCGCTTGACAGTCTGAAAGATTAATCGCAGTCGTCGCTTAACGGCAACTCGCGTCGGGCGATGGGCGGCGGCAATTCATTCCGAAAGTTCACCACACTCGGCGTCATTCCGAAGCCCTGCGTTTTCACCAGCAGGGCGAGGAATCTCAGTGCGAACGGGCCATGGGGGAAGATTCCCTCACCATGCCGACGCGCTCCCACGCTGCCAAATCGTGCCCCTTCACAAAATAACCAAACTCCCAAATTCCCTCCATCTATAATGTTTTCATCGCAAGACTGCAAGGAGGCTCTTATGCCCGGCATTATCCCCGAGAAGTACCGTGACCTGTTCCAGAAACGCGCTTTCGCCTCGCTGGCCACGCTCATGCCCAACGGCAGTCCGCAAGTCACGCCCGTATGGTGCGATTTCGACGGCCAGCACGTCATCTTCAACTCCGCCAAAGGCCGCCAGAAAGACAAAAACATCCGCCGCGATCCCCGCGTCGCCATGGCCATCATCGATCCCGAAAATCCCTACCGCTATCTCGAGGTCCGCGGACGCGTCGTCGAAATCACCGAAGAGGGCGCCAACGACTCCATCAATAAACTTGCCAAGAAATATCTCGGCGTCGATAAGTACCCCTACGCCCAACCCGGCGAAATTCGCGTGATCTACAAAGTGGCTCCCGAGCACGTCAACGTCATGGGCTAGAACGAATCTTAGGATTGGCGCCGACACCACCCCCACCGTGGGTGCCCCGTCCTTGCGTTTTTTGCAAGGGCGGGATTCACAAACGCCGAATGTAAGGAGTTCGAAGAAACCAACCGTAGGCGGGTGGCCCACCCTTCTGCCCCCGTTTCTTCGCTTGTGCCATTCACACAGAGGGTGCCCCATCCTTTCGCGTTTTGTGCGAAAGGGTGGGCAGCACAGACCTCAACCCGAAAAAAGGCAGG
>JASHQM010000089.1 GCA_030039165.1 Candidatus Sulfotelmatobacter sp.
TGCTCACAGCATCTTGGTGATCGGATATCACCTCCAACGCAAGCGCTGCCTCTACAGCGACCTCGGCGGAAACTACTTCGACCGACTCCACGCAGACGGTTTAAAGCGATACCTGGTGAAGCGTCTGGAGAGTCTCGGCCATTCAGTCACACTTCAACCCCGAACCGCCTGAGCAGAGTGTTTTCGAGGGAGAAGGCCGGTCTCCGAACGGGATGCTGTACGCTCCCAAGTTATCGACGCGCTCGAAGCGCAAAAGATAAAGGAGACCGGCAATGAAGAAGATTAGCACTGGAGTAGCTACGCAGATCAGGAATTTTTCCCAGCAGCAGCTGACTACCGGTTTGGACTTGGGGGACCGATCGAGCTGGTATTGCGTGTTGGACGAGGCCGGCAAGGTGATGCTGGAGCAGCGAGTGAGCACCACGCCGAAAGCGCTGGGGGAAGTGTTCAGCACAATGCCGCACAGCCGGATCGCAGTGGAAACCGGGATGCATTCGCCCTGGGTGAGCCGGTTGCTGAGCGAGTTGGGGCATGAGGTGATCGTGGCGCATGCGCGCAATGTGCGGCTGATCGGGGAGAGTCGCAAGAAAGACGACCGTCTGGACGCGCAGACCTTGGCGCGGTTAGCCAGGATCGATCCCCAGTTGCTATGCCCGGTCAGGCATCGCAGCGCGAAAGCGCAGGCAGACCTGACGCTGATTCGGGCACGAGCTGGCCTGGTGCGAGCGCGGACGGCATTAGTCAACACGGCCCGTGGACTGGCCAAGAGCTACGGGGAGCGGCTACGCAGCTGCAATGTTCGGAATATGAACCCGGAGAAAGCCGAGGGACTGAGTCCGGAGCTGCAAGCTGCACTGCAGCCGTTACTGGCGGGTCTGGAATCTGTGAGCGAGCAGATTGCCGAATACAACCAGCGGATCGAGCAGCTGGCACAGCAGGGCTACCCGCAGGTGGCGCAGCTGAAACAGGTGAAAGGCGTGGGCACGCTGATCGCGTTAACGTTTCTGCTGACCCTGGAAGATCCGCACCGCTTCCGCAAGAGCCGCGACATGGGCTGCTATCTCGGGCTGCAACCGGGAAGACGGAACTCGGGGCAAAGGGAGCCGCAGATGCACATCAGCAAGGAAGGGGATCCCTATCTGCGAACGTTGTTGGTACAAGGAGCGCAGCACATTCTGGGACCGTTTGGGCCGGACTGCGATCTGCGCCGCTGGGGACTGAAGCTGGCCGAGCGCGGAGGAAGGAATGCGAAGAAACGAGCCATCGTGGCCACGGCACGAAAGCTGGCGGTGTTGCTGCATCACCTGTGGGTGAGCAGTGAAGTATACGAGCCATTGCGGAACAGCGCCCGGATAGCGGTGGCGACGGCCGCATAAAAGCAAAACCATTCTTCGAAAGGAAAAGCAAAGCAAACACGCCGAGTTCCGGTGACTGCGTCTATCGCCTGGCCCAGCTTTCATTCGTGAGATGGGAGCAGAGGTCGACAATCAGGTGGCAGCACCGGCTGAAACGAGAACGCCCAACTTGCACCGAGCGAAACCAATCGCTCACCAAAGAGTGCGGATGGAAGGATGGCGACAGTAGTGGCGAACTCGGCAGAGAAAAACACTTGACTCCGATCGGCCTTCTCATGGAAGGCGATACCGCTCAATGTAACGGGGACGTTACGCCAATCAAGAACGATCCTCAAACCGGCGATACTCCTCTGGTAAGTCTACGTTGTATTTTTCGCAGATTGCTGAGACGTCCTGATAGTCCTTCCCAGTCAATTCGTATCCGCTATGGAATTTCACAATCCATTGTGGGGAGATGCAGCGAACTGCGCAGCCATTGATCGTGCCGGCGCCCGTCAACGAATCAACAGGATACGCGATATCATTTTCAGGAGGACCAAAGATGCCGTTGCCATTTTCGTCGAGCGAGATTACGTGAACATCGATTTCCCTGCCACCGCGATCCGCCAAAACGAAGTTGAATGGCCTTTCAATTTCACGTTTCGTCCGGTAATAGCCCCGCGCTACCAAGAAAAGCTCAAACCGTACCAAGTGTCGGTCCTCAAGCACAATATCCAGATCTTTGTGGGCGCGAGACTGCCCATTGAGGAGTGCATCGAGGCCCCATCCACCATCGATCCAGATGTCGATACCTTGCCCGCCCAAGGCCGAGTAGATCTCGATCACATCCGCCGATGTCATGGCTTCTATTCTGACAGAGGAATTGCAGACGATGCATTCTGAGTGAGATCGGGATTTTTCGACAATCGTTAGGCGCAAGCTCACCTATGTCGTACATTCTTAGGTACAGCGAGTTGGCTGAGGACGGCGCGGCTCCGCAGGTAATCCTGATAACGACGCGCACGGTCCAACCCACAGTCTGACGAAAGGAGAGTCTGAGTGAACGGAATCTACGGTCGAGCGGTGAGCATCGCAGCGCTGCTGCTTCTCGTGCCTTGTACTGTACTGATGCCGCACGTCGCCGCACAGGAGCGAGTACAGGGAACAGCCACGGTGCTGTACTGTACATTTGGGTCGGTCGGGGTCATTCCGCGTCCGCGGCCTGCCGGATTCGAATCGGAGTTCGCCGTCGCAGTCGTGGAGATCAGGAGTCCAGTGGCGATGACGAACGTTCGGGTCTCGGATTTTGTTCTCCTGGAACGGAATGGCGGGACAATAGGTATGAAACGCGTGGTGCAGGTAGACGTATTCGAGCCGGAACCCTTCACCCAGGCACGAGCTGGGCAACAAGGGATTGATGCATATTACCGAAATTCCGGACCAGGAAACGGCACCCATGCCTGGGATGGGACACTGCCGGCCGGGACGATCCGGCTGCGCATTCACCTTGCTCTGAAGTCAGCCCCATCAGAACCGGAACGGTTCCGGCTTCGATTGGGGCCCTACGTGGTTGAAGGGCCCGTCGACGGTGCCTGGCCAACCTAGCGAGGACGATTGCTCGGGCACAGGGCATGGGAGAAGCCATTTTGGGTGCGCTCAAACCTTGAAGCGTCCCAATCAGCCGCTGGTGGGCGGCTGGGAAATATTCTGGATGTTGAGGTGATGAAGCTGGGAACTGGCCGGTTACGGACGTTTCTATATCTAAGGGTGCCCCACAATGCCAGTGGACACCCGCACTAAAGCCAAGTCAGTTTTTACCTCTAAATCCAACGCGACGCAGCAAATCGTCGAACCGTGGATTGGTCCGCAGCGTGTCATACATCGGGTCTAGTTTGACTTGCACTACCCCGTCGAGTACTCGGAGTACGCTTTTTGCAGCAGTTCCAAGAAGGTCTTCATTCTTGGGAGGTCGGCGGTGAAACTTCTTCCTGCATCCTGCCGTTTTTTCTTGCATAGCGATGCCTTGGTTCCATCAATTGGAGGCCTGACATGAAACCTTTTGTTCTTCTTATCATGCTCCCCGTCCTAGCATCGGCGCTGTGGCAGAAACCTGTGCCAACCGGAATACGCCAGGCGGATGCGGCGGAGTCGCAGACGCAAAACAACCTTCCTCCTCCTATTTCAATCCGCCCTCGTGTCGATGCCGCTAAACTCCAGCAAGAGGCGGACGAACTCGCCAAACTTGCTCAGACGATTCCTCCCGCGATTACCGACATCCGGCATGGACTTGTGCCAAAAGACATCGTTGAAAATTTGAAGCGGATAGAGAAGCTATCGAAGAACCTGCGCAGCGAAATGAATCCGTAGCACCGGCTACGAAAAAGCCACCGATCGACGATCGGTGGCTCTTGATAGCATTTTTACCGCAAGTTAGAAAGAGAACTTCATACCCCACTCGATCACTCGCGGCGAGCCGAGTCCAAATACCCCAGTGCCAGCTCCTACACGGAAGGGGATGTCCTCTCCAGTTCCCTTCTGGACGCTGTTGATTGAGCCAGCACCCTCATTGAGCCAGCCGGTCTCCGCGCCTGGAGGAAGGTTGAAATTGGCAAAGTTGAAGATGTTGTAGAAACCAACATTGGGCTCGATGGTGTAGCGTTCTTTAATCAGGTAATGCCAACTGACGCGGAAGTCGGTTGCTTTAAGCCAGGGGAAAGTAAGCTGATTGGGAACGGTGTTTGAAAGCACCGGAGCCACTGCGCCGATTGTCTGCATCACAGCTAATGACTGTGCGGGCGTGCCGAACACGCCGCTGTTCATCAGTACAACGCCGGCGGGTGTCGGCTGATTCCCTTGCGTAGCGTTGTAGCTGTTGATGGCTGCATTCAATCCGCTCACGCCGAAGCTTCGCTCGAATGCACCATTCTTCGTACCGGGAAGTGGATCGCTGAAGCTGCCGCTTCCGGTGAAATCGGTTTGGAAGATTTGTCCGCCGGTTCCCGTATCTCCTACGATCACAGGACTGGAGAGCGGGCTGTAGAAGTGGGCGATGAGGCCGAAGCGGAAGCCGCCGGGCACATCGAAAGTGCCACCGAATGAAATTTGGTGCGTCCGATCCAGCAGCGACGGTCCCATGTATTTCAGCGGGTTGTCGTTGTCGCCGGCCTGCAGCACAAAATCCTGGTCGTTCACGCCAACCGGATTTGAGGGTGCTGTCGTTCCCTGAAAGGCCATCGGGTTTTCGAAGCGCGACAACGAATACGATGCCTGGAAGTTCGCCGCCTTCACGCCTCGGATTGGGTTAGCGGTGTTCTCCACCAGTTTCAATTGCAGTGCGTTGTAAACGGAACGGCTAACAGGCATGAGGAAAGACATTTGACCATAGTTCCCGTTATTTCCGCTGAAAGCACAAGGATAGCCGAAGGCCACCATGCATGACTCGCCCACGTCCAAAGATGTTCCCAAGCCGAAGGATGCAAAGTCCGTAATTGTCGCTGGGCCAATGACCGGGTTGGTTGGAGTGGCTGGGTGCAGTCCCGGGCAGCCGGCCGGGCCAATGGCAGCTGCAACTGAAGTGGCGCCACAAGCTGAAACTGTAGCGGCCACGGCGGCGGCTGCGGAGGCTGGGCTGAAGTACCGCGCAGCTCCAACGTGGTTGATATCTATGTTTAGAAGTGCACGGGTTTCCACGTTACGGAGGTAGTCCGCGCTCACGACCAATCCGCGGCGAAGCTCATGCTGAATACCAACATTCATTTGCACGGCGCGTGGCGTTCTGTAATTGGGCGCGAAAAGACCCTGACCGTCGGTGGTGTTGATGTTGGCTCCTTCGCTCAGCAGGGCTCCAACGAATGTGGCGTTCGGGGTCGACAGATTGAACGGAACTTGCGATTGATAGTAGTGTTCAAATGCGGCCAGGGGGGCTGCTGCGGCTGCAATCGTGCCGGCGCAATAGCTTGCACTAGTTGCTGGATTGAGTCCCTCGATCCCGTCGAGGGTAATGGTGCCGCTCGGCACCGGTACCTGCTGGGCCGATCCTCCAAAGCAAGCAAGCGGCGTTGACAAAAAGGCACCGCTCTGTAAACGATAAGGACGGTCAAAGAGAACGTTGTTGTAGATTACGTTCTCGTAGTAAAGCCCCGCGCCGGCGCGAATGCTGGTCTTGCCGTCACCCTTCGGATCCCAAGCGATGCCCAATTGGGGAGCAAAGTTTGTGTTGGGCTGACGGATGGGGTTGAACCACCCAGGGAAAGCGGAATTTGGATCAGTGCACGATGGGCCACCGTACCCCGCACACGTGATCGCCCCAAGGTCGCTGTCGGTTCTGCCTGTATCGCGGTCCCACCGCACTCCCGGCGTGATTGTTAAATTGCGCAGAATTTTCCATGTGTCGCCAACGTATAAAGCGGTACGGTTATCCGGGCCGAGGCCGCCAGCGGGAAATCCGAGCGCCGGCTGCGTGGTGGAATAACCCACGCTGCCTCCCATGATTACCTCGACCATAGTGTCTGTGGTCGGATCTGTGCCGCTAAAGGGAGTGGTGCCGTACGCTTGCGGATTCAGTGAGAAAAAGCTGGCAAAGCCGCCGCCTTGAATGTGATTCCAGCTTCCGCCGAAACGAATAATATGCCTCCCCAGTACCTTGCTGCCGTCATACTTAAGCTGGTGGTCGCTTTGTGGAGTGCTTTGCGGCGCGAGAAAGTTCGTGCCCACGGTAAACGTTCCAATATCGATGCTGACTGGATAGTTCGCCAAAGCAGATGTTGGGAAGCTCTGGCCACGAGTGGCATCAACAATCTGGTTCTGGAATTTTAGATAAGAGAAGCGGATCGAGTGGGTAAAGCTGCCGGTGTTGAAATCCACGCCGACAACTTCGTTTCGAGTGTAGTCCTTATTGTGATACACCTGAAAACTGGATGGAAAGAACGTCGCAAAATCCGAGTTGTCAAAATAGTTAAACCGTGCGAAGAGGCGCGCAGACTTGGTCAAGGAATAATCCAACCGCGCCATCAGTTCGTTTTCCCCGAAGGGAGCCGGGAAACTTCCCGAGAAACCTGCGAGTGATCCGGTCTCTGCAATGGGGGCTGCAAGGTGCTGTAATGTACGCTCGCCGTCAAGGAAGAAAAACAGCTTGTCCTTAATAACCGGTCCGCCGAAGTCGCCGCCCTCCTGATTGCGTTGAAACGGCGCAGGAATTAGTGGGCCTAGCCCAGTGACCGGATTCGCGGTTGCGGGATTAATCGGAGACGGCAATCCAGCTGCGCCTACTGCGCTATCACGATATGCGCCATAACCCTCACCGTGAAAGGTGTTCGTTCCAGATTTTGTGGTCACGTTGACAGCACCTGAAGAAGTCAGATCATTGGAAAGATCCAGGGTCGATTGCGCGAGCGAGAATTCCTGAATGCCGCTGGCGGGAATATCTTCGGTAGTGGTACCGACCGTTTCATCGCTGACGTCGACTCCGTCAACATCGATGCGCGCGCTACGCCCGAAGCGTCCACCGAACGAGATCGAAGAATAGCCAACTTTGGTTGGGTCAAAATTCTCGCCGTCCTGTATCTGGACGCCAGGTTCAAGTTGCGCGAGGTCCAGGAAGTTGCGGCCGTTTACCGGCAGGGTCGAGATTTGTTCTGAATTCAGTACACCCTGGACCTCGGCCTGCTCGGTGTTCACCTGAGTGACGGTTCCCTGCACCTCCACGACGGTGCTCTCTTGCCCTATCTCCAGCTTGAGATTGCCGGCTGCGACCGTGTTGACTTTAACTTCTACCGGCAACTCCGCGGTCTTGAACCCCTTGGCTTCAATGCGAACTTTGTAAGTGCCCGGCACTAAACTGCCGGAAGAATAAGCCCCCTGATCATTGGTTGTGGCTTTCACTTGCTGTCCCGTGGGGCCAGTCATCGTGACTGTAGCTCTGGGCACTACCGCTCCGCTTGCATCGGTGATTGTTCCCGCGATGCTACCGGTGGAGACCGTCTGCGCGAAAGCTGCTGGCACAAGGAGTCCGCAGAGAATGAGAATTCCCACTGTGAACAGGGTTAGGTGCGGGCGAGGAGAGGAAAGTGGTGACATGGGGCGTCCTTTCTCAACAGGGGTTTACGTAATCAATTGGAGGACCGCTTTTGTTCGCGCAACAGAATGTCGCGGAAATGACATCAGAGCAAGCACGTTTCGAGCCACGCGGAAAAAATAGTAGTTTGAGCAGACCTTTGCTATCCAATAACTTAACTCGCCGAGGACGAGTAATGACCGTCCTTCAGCGAGCCGAATTCCTAAAACCATATATTCGGAACGGTATTTGGAATTTCACACACAGGCTGCGTTGTAGGGGCTGAAGTTCGACGTTTTGGCGGTCACGGTCAATAACAGGTCAATGAGTGTTCGAGATTTAAGGCCAACTGACTCTTCAGAACGCAGCCACCTTTCATTGACTTGGCCTACCTGGAGACCTAAGATTTCAGCCTGATGATTGGCCAAACCATCTCGCACTATCGCATTATCGAAAAGCTGGGCGGCGGCGGGATGGGCGTTGTCTATAAAGCAGAAGACACAAAGCTTGGCCGTTTTGTCGCCCTCAAGTTTTTGCCCGACGATGTAGCGAGAGACCCCCAGTCGCTGGCTCGCTTCGAGCGGGAGGCCAAAGCCGCATCAGCGCTGAACCATCCCAACATCTGCACGATCTACGAAATTGACGACCAGCATGGCCAGGCGTTTATCGCCATGGAGTATCTGGAAGGGGTGACACTTAAGCATCGTATTGCCGGCATCCCGCTGGAGATCGAAACGGTCCTCGATTTGGGTATCCAAATCGCTGACGGACTCGAAGCTGCACATGCCAAAGGGATCGTTCACCGCGACATCAAGCCAGCGAATATCTTTGTGACCGAGCGCGGTCACGCCAAGATTCTGGATTTCGGATTGGCAAAAGTCTCTTTACCCTCTCCAGCCGCCATGAGCGCGCCCACCGTCGAATCTCACGAGCATCTCACAAGTCCCGGAACCGCGCTCGGGACGGTCGCCTATATGTCTCCGGAACAGGTTCTGGGCAAGCCTCTGGATGAGAGGAGCGATCTTTTTTCCTTTGGCGTCGTCCTGTATGAAATGGTGGCGGGACGGTTGCCGTTTATCGGGGAGAGCGCCGGAGGGGTTTTCGACGCGATTCTGCATAAGCAGCCAACGGAAGCGGTCCGATTGAATGCGGCCGTGCCGGCTGAGCTAGAGCGGATCATCAGCAAGGCAATGGAGAAGGACCGCGATCTGCGCTACCACACGGCGCAAGACTTGCGTACCGACCTGAAACGGCTCCGAAGAGATACGAGTTCTGGCAAAGTCGCGTCGGCGGATAGCGGGACCGCGAGTGCAGTACGCGTCAGCGGAGTGGCCAGCGAAAGTTCAGGATTCGCCGCTGCGACCGCGACAGAACGGTCACGAGGCAAGTGGATGTTTGCCGGAGTGGGTTTGGTTGTCGTGCTGCTTGCGTTAGGGTTGATCTACCGGACGCAGTTTCGACGCGGAGGACTCGCGCAGAACGGATTTCATAACCTGAAAATTACTAGTCTCAGTTCCTCCGGGGACGTGGTCTCGTCGCAGATTTCGCCCGATGGGAAGTACCTGGCGTACGTTTCATCATCCCGTGGCAAATACAGCCTTTGGGTGCGTCAGATCGAAACCGCCAGCGCCGTCCAGGTTCTTCCTTCAACGATCGACGTTCTAAGGGATCCAACTTTCAGCCCGGATGGCATCTACTTGAGTTATAGAGTCCACCAGCGAGGCAGGGTGCACGGAAGCATCTACACGATTCCAATTCTAGGCGGTATGCCGCGGCTGTTGATCGATCCCGCTGATAGCTCCGTCAGCTTCTCCCCGGACGGAAGCCAGTTGGCGTACACGCTCTTCGAAGAAAGCGCCGGCGAGCTGAAAATCATGGTGGCGAACCGCGATGGCAGCGGCGGACGCTTGCTAGCGTTGGAAAGGGAAGTCGGCCTAGATGTAGAGTTCACGGGAGTGCGCTGGTCGCCCGATGGCAAACGGCTGGCCGTCGTCCGGACCGACGTGGACGATCCCGGCGGATTAGCGGCATCCCTCTCGGAAGTCGAACTCGCCACCGGCAAAGTGAGCCGGATGGCAGGCAGACGCTGGCGGGACGTTCGGGGGCTTGCCTGGCTTCCTGACGGGAGCGGCCTGCTGCTGGCGGGCCTTGATAAAAGCGGCTCTCCGGATCAGCTTTGGCTGGTCGCGTACCCAGGAGGCGAGCGGAGCCGCCTGTCGAACGATCTCCTGGCATATACGTCGGTGTCGGTGTCGGCAGATGGCAAGTCGATCGTCGGTACACAATGGAACGTTTCGAGTGCCCTGTGGGCCGCTCCCGCCGCCTCGCCCGATGCGGCGCGGCA
>JASHQM010000090.1 GCA_030039165.1 Candidatus Sulfotelmatobacter sp.
ACCCCGAAGGCGGCCGCCAGGATTCAGGCCACCCTGGCAAAGGAAGGCATTGCCGTCGATCAAGGCGGGCTGCGCCTTGGCGTGCAGGGAGGCGGCTGTTCCGGAATGAGCTACATCCTGCGCTTTGAATCGCAGCCGCGCGAGCAAGACCACATCTTCCATTTCGGCGATGCGCGCGTCTTCATCGATCCCAAGTCGTTCGTCTACCTTCATGGCATGACCCTCGATTACGAGGAAACGCTGATGCGCCAGGGATTCATCTTCATCAATCCCCATGCCACCAAGTCGTGCGGCTGCGGCACTTCGTTCTCGGTCTGATCGAGGAAACCGTATATAGGGGGTGAACATGTCAGCGAAGCTGAGCTATGTGATCGAGTTCGTTTCAGATATGGATCGAGCCGTCAAATTTTATCGTGACACCATCGGGCTACCTTTGAAGTTTCAGTCGCCGGGCTGGAGCGAATTCGTCACCGGTGAAACCACTCTGGCTTTGCACCACGCGTCCGAGACGAACGCCGCGGGCACAATCGAGATGGGCTTCAACGTTCCCGATCTCGCCAAATTCTATGAGGAGATGCGCGCCAAGGGAGTCAACTTCCCGATGCCTCCAAAAAAGCAGGATTTCGGAGGAATGCTGGCACAGTTTGAAGACACTGAGGGCGCGCACGTCAGTGTTGGCGCGCAGGGTTAGCCAGGAACCCAGTGAGGCTGTCCGTCTCGACACGACGGCCGATTTGCGGTTAAACTCTCGTCTCTGAACAGCATTAGGCATCGGGTTTCAGCTATCGGGCTTCGCAGACTTGATCCACGCTCGACAGCCGAGGCCTGATAGCGGGCAAGGAGTCTCCCATGCCAAAACCCCTCAATTGGGATAACGCCGCAGACATCGGCATCCTGCTTTCGCAAACTCATCCTGAAATCGATCCCTTAAGCGTGCGCTTTTCCGACCTGCACCGCTATGTCATCGAATTGCCCGATTTCAAAGGCGACCCAAAAGCCCCCAACGAGGGCAACCTGGAAGCCATCCAGATGGCGTGGCATGACGAGTTTCTGGACCGAACGCAGGGATGAGCTTATCGCAGCAGCCACCCAACTCACCTTTTACATTTTCGTGACAAATCTCGAGCGCAGCCAGATTACGCTCACCTCCTGAGGCTGATGCGCGGAGTTCCCTCAATGCTTCCTCGCCCGTCGGCTTCTCTCTCCGTCCAACTGCAAGGGCACGGCGCTTTGGCTGTGCCCTTTTTTTCGCCCCGGTGCCTGGCGATGTGCATTGGGATAGCTGCGCCCTCACTTTCAAGAAGCCACACCGAATAATTCCTCTGTGAACCCCCGTGCCCTCTGTGTTTCGGGCTTTTCGGCAACCCGGAAGCGCGGAAGAACAGACGGTGTGTTGTAATTCAGGCTGCATCGACCCAGGGGGCTTCCATCCGCACTTACAACCTATGCTTTCTCGGCTTCGGCAACGTCAACCGCACGCTTGTGCAACTGCTCGCCGAGCGTGAACAGGAACTGCGCGAGCGTTACGGGATTTCATTTCGCATTACTGGCATCGCTTCCCGCCGGCTGGGATGGATCGCCGACGCGAACGGCTTGAAAGTCGAGAAAGACGTGGGGCGGCCGCCCTCGGCCGCGAGCAGCCAGCACCATGAAAACTCGGATGTTCGCTCCTGGCTCGCCTCCGCCCGCGCCGATGTTCTATTCGAAGCGACCTCATTGAATATCGAAACTGGGCAGCCCGCCATCGACCACATCCGTGCCGCGCTGGAGCACGGCGCTCACGCCATCACCGCCAATAAAGGCCCCATCGTTCATGCCTATCGCCAGCTGCGCGATCTCGCCGCCGCGCGCGGCAAGCGCTTTCTGTTCGAATCCACCGTAATGGATGGCGTGCCCATCTTTTCTCTATTCGATCAACTTCCCGCAATCCATTTGCAGGGGTTTCATGGCATCCTCAATTCCACCACCAACGTCATTCTCAGCGAAATGGAGCAGGGCCTCAGCTTTGACGAAGCGCTGAAAAAAGCGCAAGCCCTCGGCGTCGCCGAAACCGACGCCTCACATGACATCGATGGCTGGGACGCCGCCGTAAAAACCGCCGCGCTGGTCAACGTGCTCATGGATTATCCGATTCGCCTGAACGAAATCGCCCGCGAAGGCATTCGCGAGCTGACCACCGGCGCCGTGCGCAATGGCCGCCGCGACGGCTGGCCCTTCAAACTGGTCTGCCGCGCCAAGCGTGTCGGCGATCGCGTCGAAGCCAGCGTCGCGCCAGAAAAAGTTCTGGGCACCAGCCCGATGGGCAAAATTTCAGGAACGTCGTCATACATTTATTTCGAGACCGACATTTTTCCCGGCCTGTCAATCACAGAAGAAAATCCCGGGTTGCATGCCACGGCGTATGGGATGCTGGCAGATTTCATTCGCGTTACCCGCGACGATTCACCCTAATCTACGCACGCCTACCCCCGCGCGGCGTCATCCCGAAGCGCCGCGCTTTCACCAGCGGAGCGAGGGATCTGGCGCGGATCAGTACCGGACCATGCCGCGCTGATATGCTGGGATCACCGTGGAAGAGCGGCCCTTCAGGGCCGTGTAGGCCTCGCCATTCCCTAACTGCGTCCGTAGGCCGCACATCAAAAACGCCGACCTACATCTCTTCTGTCATTACCCATTCATTATTTAAAATCGAATTCCTATGCACTCAATCGCCGAAACTACCCCCACCCTCGATCTCGCTTGCATCCGCTCCCAATTTCCCTCTCTCTCCCAAACCGTTAATGGCCATCCCGCCGTCTTCCTCGATGGTCCCGGAGGTACGCAGGTTCCGCAGCGCGTTATCAACGCCATCTCGAACTATCTGCGTCATGACAACGCCAACACCGCCGGCGCCTACCAGACCAGCCGCCACACCGATGCGATGATCGCCGAGGCGCGCGCCGCCATGGCCGATTTTCTCAACTGCGCCGCCGACGAAATTGTCTTCGGGTTGAACATGACGTCGCTGACTTACATGATGTCGCGGGCCATCGGCCGGGAACTAAAAGCAGGCGATGAAATTCTGGTCACGCGCTCGAAGAAAAAGGAGTGACCATTCGCTGGGCCGAGATTCATCCCGAAGATTGCACGCTTGACGTCGAAAATCTCGAGTCCAAGCTCAGCTCGAAAACGAAGCTCGTCGCAGTCGGCTATGCTTCGAACGCTGTCGGCACCATCAATCCGGTTAAGGAAATTATCCGCATCGCCCACGCCGCCGGCGCGCTCGCCTATGTTGACGCGGTTCACTACGCTCCTCACGGCCTGATCGACGTTGCCGATCTGGATTGCGACTTTCTTGTCTGCTCGACTTACAAGTTTTTCGGCCCGCACATGGGCATTCTCTACGGCAAACGCGAACACTTGCAGCGTCTGCGGCCGTACAAAGTGCGCCCGCTCGTAGACACGGTTCCCTTTCGCTGGGAGTGGGGAACCTTGAATCACGAGTGCATCGCCGGAATCACCGAATGTGTGAATTACATCGCCGATATGGGGCGCGGCCAAGTTGCCACTTCTCCACACCCACCCAACGAAAACCGCGTTGGGTGGGGCACCCCACGTCGGGATAATTCTCGCCGTGCCGCCATCGTCTCCGCATTCGATCAAATCCGCCGCTACGAGCTCAGGCTGATGCGCCGCTCGATAGAAGACCTGAAGGAAATTTCAAAACTAAAGCTCTACGGCATCACCGATCCTGAGTGCTTCGACTGGCGCTGTCCCACCCTTGCCTTACGAGTTGAGAACCAGTCTGCCGAGGAAACTCCGCTGGCTCTCGCCACAAAACTCGGCGAGCGCGGCTTCTTCGCCTGGGATGGAAATTACTACGCCCTGAACCTGACCGAGCGGCTGGACGTGGAGAAATCCGGAGGGTTTCTTCGCATCGGCCTGGTGCACTACAACACGGCGGAAGAAGTGGATCGCCTGCTGGAAGCCCTGGAAGAGATTGTAAGAGGGTAAAGAAAGGACGCGGCGCGGCTGAAGCCGCACCGGTCGAAATCCACA
>JASHQM010000091.1 GCA_030039165.1 Candidatus Sulfotelmatobacter sp.
TTCAACACTGGAAACGTTCCCGCGAACATCGCCGGAATAATCGCGAAATACTTGGCTACGTCATTGGCGATGGAAAACGTGGTCAGCGAACCGCGCGTCATGAGCAACTGCTTGCCGATTTCCACGATCTCGATCAGCTTGGTCGGATTCGAATCGAGGTCGACCATGTTTCCCGCTTCTTTGGCGGCTTGCGTTCCGGTATTCATGGCCACGCCAACATCGGCCTGCGCCAGCGCCGGAGCATCGTTCGTGCCGTCGCCAGTCATCGCCACCAGCTTTCCTTCTGCCTGCTCTTTGCGGATCAGGTCCATCTTCTCTTTCGGCGTCGCCTGCGCCAGAAAGTCGTCGACTCCGGCTTCGCGAGCGATCGCAGCCGCCGTCAGCGGATTGTCGCCGGTGATCATCACCGTCTTGATTCCCATCGCGCGCAGTTGGTCGAAGCGCTGTTTCATGCCGCCCTTGACGATGTCCTTGAGTTGGATCACACCCAGCGCACGTCCATTTTCGGCGACAACCAGCGGTGTTCCACCCGCCCGCGAAATCGCATCTACAGTTTCGCGCACTTCTTTTGGCAGTGAACTTCCCTGCTGCTCCAGATACTTGGCAATTGCGTCCGCTGCTCCTTTGCGAATCGACCGCCCATCGAGGTTCACCCCCGACATGCGCGTGGTCGCGCTGAAAGGAATGAACTCAGCATCGTGCGATCCGACCTCGCGCCCGCGCAATCCATATTTCTCTTTTGCCAGCACTACAATCGACCGCCCCTCGGGCGTCTCATCGGCCAGCGACGAAAGCTGCGCCGCATCCGCTAGCATCGCCTCAGTCACTCCCGGCGCAATAAAGAACTCCGTCGCTTGCCGGTTGCCCAGCGTGATCGTTCCGGTTTTGTCGAGCAGAAGCGTGTTCACATCGCCCGCCGCCTCCACAGCGCGACCAGACATCGCCAGCACGTTGTGCTGCACCAGTCGATCCATGCCGGCAATGCCGATCGCTGACAGCAGCCCGCCGATGGTCGTCGGAATCAGGCAGACCAGCAGCGAGACCAGCACAAAAACCGTCTGCGGCGAACCCGAGTAGATCGCGAAAGGTTGCAGCGTCACCACTGCCAGCAGAAAGATGATCGTTAAACCCGCCAGCAAAATATTGAGCGCGATTTCGTTCGGAGTTTTTTGCCTTTCCGCCCCTTCCACCAGAGCGATCATGCGATCCAGAAACGTTTCACCGGGATTGGAGGTGATCTTGATCCTGATCCAATCCGAAAGCACGCGCGTTCCACCCGTGACAGCCGATCGATCGCCGCCCGCCTCGCGAATCACTGGCGCTGATTCTCCCGTAATTGCTGACTCGTCCACCGAAGCCACGCCCTCCACAATTTCGCCGTCTCCGGGAACAAACTCTCCCGCTTCCACCAGGCACATGTCGCCGGCGCGCAGCTTTGACCCAGGCACGGTTTCGGTTTTTCCGTCCGGCAGCAAGCGCGTCGCCGTCGTCTCCGCCTTGGCACGCCGCAACGCTTCTGCTTGTGCTTTGCCCCGGCCTTCGGCCATCGCTTCTGCGAAATTGGCGAACAGCACTGTGAACCATAACCACAGCGTGATCTGCAGATTGAACTTGAATTGCGCGTTGTGTCGAAACAGCAGCACGGTCGTGATGACGCTGCCAATTTCCACCACAAACATGACGGGATTACCCATCATCTTGCGCGGATTCAGTTTCAAAATCGCATCCCAGACCGCGCGGCGGACAATTTTCCATTCCCAGATAGCCTTCTTTCTGGGCTTCAGAGGTGAGTGGCCGACGCGGACTGTTTCCATTTTGGTGATTTGCGGCGTTGGAGTCATCATTGCCATAGGGATTCCTTAGAAAGTCTTACCCGCAACCAGCAGCAAATGCTCCAGGATCGGTCCCAGGCTTAAGGCCGGGAAGAACGTCAACGCGCCCACGATCAGGATGACGCCGATCAGCAGAATGGTGAAAAGCGGCGTAGTCACCGGGAAGGTGCCCGACGATGGCGGAACGTATTTCTTCTGCGCTAGATTCCCAGCAATGGCCAGCATGGGAATCATCATGAAGAAACGACCCAGCAACATGTCGAAACCGATGGCCGTGTCGTACCAGAGCGTGTTCGCGGTCAATCCGCCAAAGGCTGAACCGTTGTTGCCCGCTCCCGACACGAAAGCGTAGAGGATTTGGCTGAACCCGTGCGGCCCGGGATTCGAAATGCCCGCGGTGCCAAAAGGTTCGACCACCGCAATCGCGGCGAAAGTCAGAATCACTAGCGGAAAAACGAGCACAAACAGCATGGCCATCTTTACGTCATAGGCCTCGATTTTCTTCCCGAGATATTCCGGGGTCCGGCCAACCATCAGACCGGCGATGAATACCGCGAGAATCACGTCGACCAGCATTCCATACAAGCCTGATCCGACGCCGCCGAAGATCACTTCGCTCATCATGATATTGGCCAGCGGAACCATGCCTCCGAGCGGCGTGAACGAATCGTGCTGGGCGATGATTGCGCCGCAACTTGCATCCGTTGTGACCGTGGCGAATAAGGCGCTGTTGGCAATGCCGAAGCGTACTTCTTTGCCTTCCATATTGCCGCCAGGCTGCAGGGCCGTAACTCGTTGATCGGCCTCCGCCAGCAGCGGATTTCCCCGCGCCTCTGCCCAATAAGCCACTACGCAGCCCGCCATAAATAAAATTGCCATCGCCGCCCATACCGCCCAGCCATGCCGCTGCGAACCCGTCATGCGGCCGAGCGTATAAGTCAATCCCGCTCCAATCGCGAAGATCGCGAGCATCTCAATCAGGTTGGTGAGCGGCGTTGGATTCTCAAACGGATGCGCACTGTTGGCGTTGAAGAACCCGCCCCCGTTGGTACCGAACTCCTTAATGATTTCCTGCGACGCCACCGGTCCCTGCGCAATGGTCTGTTGCGTAACCGTATCCATAACCGGCTTGCCATCAGGGCCGGCCATGGGCTTGCCATCAGCCCCGGTTTTCTGCACCTGCATCGGTTCAATCAGTGTGGCTTTGTCGTAGGGCCGAAGATTCTGCACCACTCCCTGCGAAACCAGAACCAGCGCACCCACAATGCAGAATGGCAGCAGCACCCACAGGCAGCTCCGAACCAGGTCAACCCAGAAGTTGCCGATCGTTTGCATCTGCCGCCGCGCAATGCCCCGAATGAACGCGATCGCCAGCGCGATACCAGTGGCCGCGGAAATGAAGTTGTGATACGCCAGTCCCGCCATCTGCGTGAAATAGCTCATCGTCGCTTCGCCGGCATACACTTGCCAGTTAGTGTTCGTGGTGAATGATGCGGCAGTATTAAACGCGAGGTGTGTAGGCGTCACGCCCACAAACTTCTGCGGATTGAACGGCAACAATGCCTGCAGGCGCTGAATCAGATACAACACGATCATGGCTACCGCGCTGAACAGCAGCATCGAAATGCAATATTCCGTCCAGCGCATCTCGTGGTTTTCATCGACCGCCGTGACGCGATAAATCACTCGCTCCACCGGCCGCAGCACCGGATCCAGCCATGTTCTTTCATGGCTGAACACCCGCGCCATATAAATACCCAAGGGCTTCGTGATCAGAAACACCAGCGCCAGGAAAAACAGAATTTGCAGCCAGCCGTTGAGTGTCATATCAGAACTTCTCCGGACGCAACAGCGCGTAGAACAAATACACCATCGTTCCGGCGCTGACGATTAGCATGATGATCGATTCCAGGCTCATTGTTTTCTCCCGAAGCGCGCGCGGCGCTCCTACTTCACGCGCTCGCAAAAGCGCACATAAGCGATCGACAGCGCAAAAAAGGCAATGGTAATTACGATCCAAATAACGTCTTCCATAGCATCGCTCCCATAACTAATCGATCATGGCTAGAACTTCACCAGAATGTCGATATCGATAAATTGTTCGTCTCTCCTCAGGTCCGGGAACCACACGCTGCTGATACCTCCGCCGCAGGCCACCTCCGCAGCCGCTAAACTAGATTGTCCGGATGACGCTCCACTGGAGCAGGCGTAGTACTGCGGGAATCCGTTATTGCTGCCTGGAGGCGGCGTGATTCCGCCCGCGCCAGACCAATACGGGACGCTGCCATGGCGATAATCGTATTCCCAGCGGAACGTGATGTACTGGCTCGGCATGTAGTCGAACGTAAAGGATGAATCCCACGCCTTGAATGGATCGCTGGGATTTTCGCCAAAGTAAGGCGAACTGATTGCGGCTGAAGGGGCAGTTTCGCCATTAATTGGTGGAACCAGCACGAGGTAGCGTCCGGGATTGTTGATCGCGCCACCGCCTACTGTGAAGGCATATTTATCTTTTTTGAACCAGGCGCGGTTGTACAACATGAATCCGATGAAGCTCTGCTTCGGATTAATGCCCGGGCCGAAGTAGTCGCCGCCAATCGATTTCGCATCCTTAGTATTGCCGTGGCAGCCGACCCCCTGAATATACGTGCCGTCTACGATCCCACTGGGACCGAATTCACAACCCATATCACCCGTAAAGGTAAACGCCATTTTGTCCAGCTTCCTTTCGGGATGATCATAGTACTTGATCTCGATGCTGTCGTCGGTGTGGATGCGGCCGCGATTCGGAGTGTAAAGATCGTCGTGCCCCAGTCCGTAGTTGTTCGAAATGACGTTCATCCACGAATAGGGCGTCCACTTGATCTGCCCGCCCACGCCTTTGCGCGAGTTGGCCGAACCATACGACTGCCATCCATTGATGAACCAGGGCTCGATCTTTAAGTGCGGGTTGGGAAATATCTGCACTCGCAGGCCGTTGAAAAACCATGGTGTGTTCGAAGAAACATAGGAAGGCTGATAGGCCCAGTTGTCAAAGTTGTAATAACTGAACAAGCCGATGTAGGACATGAAAATTCCGGCGTCGATGTTGATTCCATCTAACGCGTTAATGTGGTAACCGCCGTACGCTTCCGCCAAGTAACGGTAGGCAGTATCAAGGTCCCACTGGCCTTTGGCGGGACTGGGATCATTGCGCGGCGTGGTCTCTGAGTACATGCCGAATTGCGTCATCAGGCGTGCGCGCACGTTGTCATAGTGAAAATCGCCTCCCA
The DNA here is from genome assembly GCA_030039165.1 of Candidatus Sulfotelmatobacter sp. Taxonomy (GTDB): domain Bacteria; phylum Acidobacteriota; class Terriglobia; order Terriglobales; family Acidobacteriaceae; genus Sulfotelmatobacter. Next base: position 5,105 of record JASHQM010000091.1, read on the forward strand.
CGCCAAGCTGCTCCAGTTGAATTTCGTTGGAGCGAAAGATTTCGCTCGACCCGCTCATCGAGTCGTCCTTTGGTTTGTTGAAGTCATAGGTATAGGTCACATCCGCACGAATTTCGGGAGTAAAGAATTTGGAGTCGAACGCCGGTTCTTTCGTGCGCGGATTGCCGTTCAACCACGTCCAATCCCAATCGGAAAATGGAGCGATTTTTTCCTTCTTTGCTGGCTCTGACATGCTCTGCGCATTCCATCCTGCGATCGGAACCGGCGCGGCCGTGGGAGCGGTATTCGCCGCGATTGTCGTGACCTGTCTTGTAGGAACTGGCTCCGACGTGCTGAATTTCGATTCGCTCACCGCCGGAACGTTCGGCCCCGGACCCGGCGGGACTGCTGTCGGCAAAACTTCGACTCTGGCGGGCGTGCCTCCGCCTTTTTGCTGCTCCACTTCGGTGCGCAACCGCTCCACTTCCTCCCGCAATGCTTTTATCTCGTTTCGCATTTCCTGCTGTTCCGACTGCGCATCGGAATTGGATACCGCTGTCCCGGAAGCTGAAGAATCTTTGACGGCTTGCGCGCCAGCCCATGCCGGCGCCAGGACAAACGTAGCGAGTAAGACAACCATCAGCATATTTTTCCCCATGATCCTTGTTCTCCGGCAAATTTAGGAAATAGTCTGCGAGCTTGTTTTGGGACCCAGTACATTCATCAGCCAAGCGGCTTCTGAAAGTCCGTGCCACGCACTCGCGCAGGAGGCTGGACCAGGAAGCGAAGGCAAACACAATCCCTCAATGAGATAGCAGTGGACCAACAACACCCATCCTCACACTGCTCCCTTGAATACGCGCAAGCGCAAACAAACTAGTTAAAGACGCCCGGCGTAAGGGTTCTCTAAAGACTTTCTAAAGATTTCGTAAAGATCGAAACTCTCTTGCCCCGCAGATCTTTTTTTCTTCCAGTCGCGTGAAATGGCGAACTTAGCAACCCCACTCTGCTTCGCCCGGCTGGGCAAAATACTGGCGAACTTTTGCCCGTTCGCTGGTCATGGCTTCCAGTTCCAGCAGCGCCAGGCGCGCAGCCGCCACCAGGCGGCTCCTTTCCTGCTGCGGGACTTCTCTCCAGCCCGCGCCATTCTCGCTGCCCTTACCGGAAACCTCCGGCGCCAGGGCCTGCTGATAATGATGGAAAAGCTCTGCCAACCGCTCCGGTGCTACTTCATGAATCCACATACTCTGTAATCTCCCCAATGTGCGGGCTGTTTTTCCGCCCACAAACATTGGACACGGAGACCAAGAAGAACTGAATAAAGAGGGCATAAAATGTTCGTAAGGATACGAGGTCGGTAATAGCGCCTAAGAGTAGTACTCCTGAAGATTGCGTCGGCAACCGCCGCCCAGGGCTGCCCGAGGGTCCGGCAGTAAGGAGCCGAACTACGAGCCCGGCTCGAACCGATACCCGACCCACGGTTCGGTGATTAAATACTTCGGGTTTGAGGGATCGCTTTCGATCTTCTTTCGCAACTGCCCGACAAAGACTCGCAAGTATTCGGGCTGCTCGGTACTGTTCGCGCCCCAGATTGCGGCCAGCAGAGTCCGGTGCGTTACCACCTTGCCCGGACGCTTCGCCAGATAAACCAGCAGATCGAATTCTTTCGGTGTGAGATGGACTTCGCGCCCAACAACTTTGACCGAGCGTGCGTCCAGATCAATCGAAAAATCTCCAGCAATGATACTGCTGGGCTGCTCTTCTGCCGGAGGTGTGCGCCGCAGTTGTGCACGAATCCGCGCCAGGAGCTCGTTCATGCTGAACGGCTTGGTTACGTAGTCATCCGCCCCCACATCGAGTGCTTCTACCTTCGCGCGGTCCTGTCCGCGCACTGAAAGCACAATAATCGGCACTTGTGAAACCGTTCTCAGTCGCCGGCAGAGTTCGATTCCATCGAGATTCGGCATGGCCAAATCTGTAATCACCACGTGTGGCGTCCAGTTCTTCATCAGCTCCAGCGCCATCTCGCCGTCGTTGGCCACGCGGATGTCATATCCCTGCGACGAAAGCGTGGTCCGCAGCACGCGTGTGATCTGCGGCTCATCATCTACCACCAGAATTCGCCGGTGATCATTCATGATTTCCCGTCGTTACCCTCGCAGGATTCTCTGCGCTCTCTGCGAACTCGAGTAGAGTTTCAGCGCATCTCCTGCGTAACAATGTGCACGTCCACCGCCGGCGTGTCGCGCAAGAACTTGTGGATCGCCGAAAGATAAAAATATCTCTTCCATCCCTTGGTCGCCGAACGCCCGAAAACTACCTGCGTGACGTGGTTCTCGCGCACAAACTCGGCAACTTTCTCAGCCACGACCTTGCCTTCGGTCTTCACAACCTTCGCTCCCACGCTTTCGGCGAAGCGGATATTCTCGGCCAGCGTTTTCTGGTTTTCGTCGCTCTCGTCAGCACCAGTATCCACGTACAAAACGTATAAATCACCATCCATTGCCTGCGCCATGCGCGCACCGCGCGCGATCAGATATTGCGCCGCCGGATTCGAGCTGATGCATACGGCAATCCTCTCCCGAACCTGCAATAACTCTCCATCCTCGGTCTTTAACTCCGCGAGTGTCCGGTCGACCGCCTGCGTTACCTGGCGCAGGGCGAGCTCGCGCAAGGCTACCAGGTTAGCGGTGCGGAAAAAATTGGCTAGCGCCCGTTCCACCCGCTCCACCGGATAAATATCTCCGCGTCTCATGCGGGTTTGCAGCGCCTGGGGCGTGAGATCGGCCATCACGATCTCACCCGCTCTCCGTATTACCCAATCGGGCACAGTCTCGCGCACCTGGATTCCGGTCAGGCTACGGATTGTAGGCGCGAGGCTCTCAATATGCTGCACATTCAGCGTGGAAAGAACGTCGATCCCGGCATCCAGCAGCTCGAAAACGTCCTGATAGCGTTTCGCGTGTTTGCTGCCCTCAATATTGGTATGCGCCAGCTCATCCACCAGCACCACATGCGGCTTGCGAGCCAGAATGGCGTCGACATCCATCTCTTCGAAGACGTTTGATTTGTACTCCAATTTCTTTCTGGGAACCGTTTCCAGCCGCGAAGCCAGATCGACGATCGGTTTGCGTCCATGGGTTTCGACTACCCCGATGACCACTTCCTCTCCACGGCTCGACCGCCGCACGCCTTCGCTGAGCATGGCGTAGGTTTTACCCACGCCCGGCGCGTAGCCGAGAAACAGTTTAAAAACCGCCGGCCGTGGCGCGCTGTCGACTTCTTTCAGCCACTCTTCTGGAGACTTGGGCATCGCCGTTATTGTCTACGGTGAGAACCGAATTGTCGAATGGAACCAAGAGTCGAGCTTTCAAAGGTTCCGAGTTTCAAGGGCTTCGGAGGTCGTGATTCCGGATTTGATTTTGCATCTTGAAACTTTTGAAACCTTCGAAACCTTGCTGTGTCTTCAGTTACAATCGTGCGCGTGAAAGCTCGCTGGTCTCACGACGCGCCGCGTTACGCGATCTGCCTGGTGGTCGTCGCACTGGTGGCGGAGATTTGTCGACGCCTGGCGCACGTCAACCCGACCACGGTAATACTTACCTACATTCTGATGGTGTTATGGGTAGCAGCGTACTGGGGATTTCGTTTCTCGGTGTTTCTTGCGGTGATCGCAGCGTTGGCATTCGACTTTTACTTCCTTCCTCCCATCGGAAGCTTCGCCATCGCCGACCCGCAAAACTGGATTGCGCTGCTCGCCTTCCTCGTAACCGCGGGCATCGCCGGCCAACTCGCCGACCGGGCCCGCCGGCAAACCGCCGATGCCGTTCAGCGCCGTCGCGATGTCGAACGGCTTTACGCTTTCAGCCAGCGCCTTCTCGCCACGGATAATGTCGCCGAGTTGCTCAACGCCATTCCCGCCTATGTGCGCGACGGATTCGGCGCCAAGTCCGCAGCCATTTACTTGCTGAGTTCGCGGCAGGCTTACCGCACCGAACCAAATGCAAGCTGGTTTCCCTTGCAGGAACTTCAAATGGTCAGTTCGCGTGGAGAACCGGTGATTGATTCGCAGCGTGGTGTTTCCCTCACTCCTCTGCACTTGGGGACGCGGACGACAGGAGCGGTCGCCGTCGCGGGAGCGCCGCTCTCCCGCGCTACTTTGGAAGCCCTCGGCAGCATGATCGGCATTGCCATCGAGCGCGCCGGAGCTATGGAGAAACTCTCGCAGGCCGAGGCCGCGCGGCAGAGCGAAACTCTGCGCTCGGTTCTGCTCGATTCTGTGACTCACGAGCTGCGCACGCCGCTCACCGGCATAAAAGCCGCAGTCACCGGCCTGCTTTCGGATTACAATCTCGACGAAGCTCAACGCAAAGAACTGCTGACGGTCATCAACGAAGAAACCGACCGGCTGGACCGCTTAGTTGGAGAAGCTACCGAGATGGCTCAGCTCGATGCCCACAAAGTCGAGCTGCACATGGCGCCCACCGAAATCGCAACCGTAATTGAATCCGCCGTGGAAGAATCGAGAACAATTCTAGGGCAGCATCCGGTCGACGTGCAGGTTGCGCCGTCTCTGCCCAGGGTGCGCGTCGACGCCGATCGCATTGCCGAGGTACTCAAACAGCTGCTCGAAAATGCCGCCAAGTACTCGTCGGCTGCATCACCGATTACTATCACGGCGGAGCGCAAGGGTGATCGCGTCGTAATCAGCGTCAGCGATCAGGGCCCGGGAATAGACGATTTCGAGCAGTCGTTGATCTTCGACAAGTTCTACCGTGGCCGCGACCAGCGCTACAGCGTGCAAGGCACGGGCATGGGACTCGCCATCGCCAAAGCCATTGTTGAAGCCCACAACGGCGCGATCGGTGTCACCAGCCAGCTCGGCCACGGTTCGGTCTTTTCATTTGAACTGCCCGCAGCGTAACTGGGTTACTACTCGCCTCAGTTCTTCAGCTTCGGCCGCTCGCAGGCGTCCACGATCTTCGTGGGATCGATGGCATCCTTATCCACCTGCTCTTCCAGAATCTTTCCATCTTTCCCGATCAGAAAATTCACGCGCCGCGCCGCCTTGTACTTATCCACATAAATTCCATACTTGCGCGTGATGTCCCCGCCCCAATCGCTGAGCAGCGGAAAAGTAACCTGAATCTGATCGGCGAATGCTTTATTGGCAAAGGGGCTATCCATGCTCACACCCAGGACCTGGGTGTCGGTCGCATCCAGCCGCTTCAAGTCCTGCTGGAGTGCCTGCATCTGCTTGGTTCAACCCCCGGTGAAAGCAAAGATGTAAAACGCGAGTACTACATTCTTCTTTCCCCGATACTGGCCCAAGGAAACCGGCTTCAGGTCGTTACCGTCGAAATAATTCAGCGTGAAATCTGGCGCCACCTGGCCTACCTTGGGCATGGCCTTTTCTGCACTCTGCGCAGAAGCCGGCGCCGTCGCAACAAACGTTATAACCCCGACCAGCAGCAACATTATCAGCAGATTGGATACCTTCTTCCGCATCTCGATCCTCCCGCGGAAATCATACCTTATGGCAGCATTTCGATTGTCAAGTTTTCTGCACAACAAGCTGGCGAAATGCGGGCATTTTGACAATCTTCGGTACCCTGCCCACAATCATTTCGCGTTGCCGAGAGTAACTACAAACCAGTAAATTCAATCCAATACTCGCTCGCAACAAACCCATGAGCCTTATCACCCTGAACGACATCTTCTTCGCGGCCACCGAGCGCAATCTGGATCGCGTAATGCTCTACCGCGAAGCAGGAATCTGGCGTCCAATTTCGTCCGTGGGTTTTCGCCGCAGCGTCGCCGGCATGGCCGACGCACTCCGCCAATGGGGCATTCACAAAGGCGACCGCATCGCCATTCTCAGCGAGAACCGTCCTGAGTGGACGATTGCCGATTTTGCGATATTGCTGCTCGGAGCCGTTACGGTTCCTATTTACTCCACCCTGACCCCTGAACAAACCTCATCTATGCTGCGCGATTCCGGCGCGAGCATCGTCTTTGTTTCCACCGAACATCAACTGCGTAAGGTGCAAGCCATTCTGCCGGAAACAGAGATCAGGAAAATCGTGATCATGGACCAGGTTCTGATCGCTTCCGAGCTTACCGCCCGCTGTTCTCTGATGGATAGATTAATGGCGGAAGGCCCCGCCGCTCTCGACTCTCAAATAGAGTCCATCGCCCGTTCTGTTCAGCCCGGCGATTTGGCCACAATCATCTATACCTCCGGCACAACCGGAACCTCCAAAGGTGCAATGCTTACCCATGGCAACATGGCCTCCAACATCAATTTTTCGCTGCAGGGGTTCGACATGCATCCGGGGATGAGCAGCGTGTCGTTCCTGCCTTTGTCCCACGTCACCGCCCGACACGTGGATTTCACCATGCTTTACCACGGTGTGCTTCTTGCCTATTGTCCATTCATCGAGAATCTCCCCGCGACGCTGTTGGAAGTGCGCCCCAGCATTTGTGTCGCGGTTCCCCGAGTCTACGAAAAAATCTACGCCAAAGCTGAATCTCAAGCGCGCGGCTTCAAACGAAGAATCTATAATTGGGCGCTGTCTGTGGGTTGTGTCCAGAAGCCGGCCATTCTTGCCGGAAGAGCTCCCGGTTCTCTCGCCTGGAAACTTGCCGACAAACTCGTTTTCTCGAAGATTCGCGATGGCCTCGGTGGCCGCGTCGAGGTTTTTATCTCCGGTGGTGCGCCCTTGGGCCGCGAACTCGCGGAATGGTTCGCCACCGTTGGCATCCGCGTTCACGAAGGTTACGGTCTCACCGAAACCGCTCCCGTGATCGCGGTCAATACACCGGTCAACCATCGCATCGGAACGGTCGGCAAGATCCTCCCAAACATCGAAGTTCGCATCGCCGAAGACGGAGAAATTCTGGTGCGCGGCCCTTCCGTATTCAAAGGCTATTGGAACCGTCCCGATGAGACCGCCGCGGTCTTCGAAGACGGCTGGTTCAAGACCGGCGACGTCGGCAACATTGATACAGACGGATACCTCTCCGTCACCGATCGCAAGAAAGAACTAATCAAAACCTCCGGGGGAAAATTCATCGCGCCCCAACCGATCGAAAACTCTTTGAAACTCAACCCTCTGGTTGGGACACCCATGGTGCTGGGAGATCGGCGCAAGTTTGCCTGCGCACTGATTTCTCCAAACTTCTCCGTACTGGAAGAGTGGGCGAGAGACAACGAAGTAGCGTTCTCTTCGCGCGCGGATCTGGTTACACAACCAAAAGTGCAGACGCTATACGAGGCAATTGTTGAGAATGCAAATTCCAGGCTTGCACGATTCGAGACCATGAAGCGGGTGATTCTCGTGCCCGACGAATTTTCGCCTCAAAACGGAATGCTGACGCCCACGATGAAACTGCGACGCCGTGCCGTTGAAGAAAAATATCGCAAGCAGATCCAAGCGATCTACGCCGACGCGGAAGAGGCCATCAATCGTTAGCTTAACTTGGATTGCCGTCCCACAACCTTTAACTCCATTTCGCGCTCCATCACCGCCGGATCGTTCGGGTATGATTCCGTGCGCCCGGTGAACGAGAACCCCAGTCGCTCATAAAAACGGATGGCCGAATCATTGAGGCTGGTAACCATCAACAACAAAGATGTGACATTCCGATTCCGCGCCCAACGTATCACCGTCTCGATTAACCTACGGCCCACCCCCCTACGGCGGTGAGTTGGTGAGGTCCACATTGAGACCACATGCGCCAGAGCCTTATCATTCTCATCGAGAAAGATTCCCACGATGCCGCACGCCACGCTCTCATCGAAGGCGAGAAAGCCCGCGCCTTTTTCACCATTCCAGCGTTCGGTACGCCGTAGCCAGTCTGCATCGGTAAGTTGAGACTCAGCCGCGTAAGTCGCGCCGAACGCGCCAGGTGCATCTTGCAGCGCTCGGAGACGAATCGCCTTGAAATGGAGGACGTCCACTACGGTGATTTGTTGAATGGCAATCATTGACGCCCAGCCAGGCGCGCTCTCCACATAAAAATGTAATCGCGGGAGCCACGTTTGTTTACAATGATCGCATGAATGATGCACTTATTGTTTCAGGCCGCTCTTTCCGCTCGCGACTCATCGTCGGCACGGGAAAATACAAATCGTTTCAGGAAACTGCGCGTGCGCTCGAGGCCAGCGGAGCCGAAATAGTGACCGTAGCCGTCCGTCGCATCAACCTCGATCGCAGCAAGGAATCGCTACTCGACTACGTCGATTCCAAGAAGTATTTTCTGCTGCCCAACACCGCGGGTTGCTATACCGCCGACGAAGCCATCCGCGCCGCCCGCCTGGGTCGCGAAGTCGGATTATCCGACTGGGTCAAGCTTGAAGTAATCGGCGATCAGGCGACACTTTATCCCGATGTACAAGCCACACTCGAGGCCACGCGCACGCTTGTGCGTGAAGGTTTCACTGTTCTGCCCTACACGTCCGACGATATTGTCTTCGCCAAGCGACTGATCGATGCCGGCGCAGCAGCCGTGATGCCTCTGGGTGCTCCCATTGGCAGCGGCATGGGCATTCAAAATCAGGCCCACATCCGCATTTTGCGCGAGATGATCTCCGGTGTGCCGCTGATTGTGGATGCCGGCGTAGGCACGGCTTCCGATGCAACCATTGCCATGGAACTCGGCGCCGACGCCGTACTCATGAACACCGGCATTGCAAACGCGCAGGATCCTGTGCAGATGGCCCAAGCCATGCACCACGCCGTAATCGCCGGGCGACAGGCTTACCTCGCGGGGAGGATGCCGAAGAAGTTGTACGCGACCGCAAGTTCGCCGCTGGAGGGCGTGGTCAGATAACCATAAATCCACACTAAACTGACATGGCAGGCTTTCTCGAATCACTTACAGCCGATCTCAAATTCACGAGTAGGCTGATTGGTTGATTTTTGTCGAGCGCCTCAACGAAGCACCCCGAGTGGGAATCATTAATGAGGTGCTGGTTAATAAATCCATCGATCGGAGCGATGGTTCGTGGATCCCCAACTCGGGTGAGATATATGGATATACGAGCCCGAATCCTCCGGTACTCCCACATTGGGTGAGGGTGGATCTATTCAAGCATCTGGAGGTCCGCCCAGTTCCTCCGCTTAGCACCTTGGAGATCGGGGCAATCACAGTGATGGAGGCTCACATCCTGAAACTGCAACTTGAGGACTTCATGCGACGGGGACTGGTTGAGGAGTTGCCAGCTCAGAAAACATGAAACTGAGCGGCGATTCCGCGACCTAGAATCGAACATCGTCTAATCGCTTGACCGAGTGCTACGGCCTCAAGGACCTCGATGACCTGCGTTGGAAAGTCATCCCACCCAGTGAGTCAGTGGCCAAATCCAATAGCCAAGAAGATCACACTTACCCTCGTTGATCGAAACAAAAGGGCGGCCGCAGCCGCCCTCACCTTTTTCGCAACAAACCGTTCACAACATCTTTACGTCTTGCACGTGAATACTATTCCCGTCGACATGCCCCGTGACAGCGACATGATGACCCTCATGTCCCTTCAGCGCATCCGGATTCTCCACGGTCAGAACCTTTTGATCGTTATCGGTAACCACCACCATCTTTTCGCCGCTTGCCAGGCATTTCTTCGTGCAGGCCGCAGCGTTAGCGTTGGCGCCTTTCGCGCCGCATTTGGCGTCGGTCACCCATCCATTCACGGTTGTGCTCGCCCCCATGTCATCCAGCGCCCAAGCTGTCAGAGCAAACACGAAGCAGCACAGCAGGCAAAACACCAGCAGTTTTCTCATGGCCAGTTCTCCTTTAATGGTTCCCAGTGCGGATCGAGGCCGCAACCTATAGTAGGATTCCAACCGCCGACACGTCAGCCCGCAAAGCTTCGGCGACAGCGTTTTACGCACTGCACTATACCACAGGCGGTCCCTTTCGGTTGTCATGCGACTGGAAAATCCGAGTTCGGATTAGGCGAAGTTAACTTTACCTCTTCGCGGAATGGCCCAATGGCGCGGTCGGCTCCGCTGGCGGTGGTGTTACGTACACGTACTCGCCAGGTCGTGCGTATCGCAACTGCTCGCGTGCTTCTTTCTCAATGGCTTTTTCGTCGGTCTTGAGGGCCTCGATTTTGTGTTCAAAAGTATCGTTTTCCTGGCGCACCTGGACGATTTTCTTCTCCAACCATTGATATTCTGCGCGTTTTTGTTTGTAGATGACCATGCCGTTTGCGCCGAACATCACATGGACGAACAGCAGGACTGCAGCTGTCGCTATTGTCACTGTGGCAATGCGCCGGCGTAAGTCATACAAGTGTGTCGCCATCGGACGCAGGGCTTCCGCCCACGAGCACGCCAGCGCCTCCGCCTGCGGGGCTCGTTCACGGATTATTCGCAACCCGTCGTCGGCCGTGACCAGTCGGGGCAGCTTCTTTGCACGGAAATTATTTATTCGAAAATCCATTGTTTCGCGATCTCGCTCAACTTTTCCGAGTCGGCCGCGCTGCGCGCCTCGGAATAAACACGCACCACCGGTTCCGTACCTGAAAGCCGATAACAGACCCACGAGCCGTCGTCGAAGAGCAGTTTCAATCCATCCGTGCGGACGATCTGATTCACTCGGCGTCCGCCCAAGTCCCGCGGATCCGGCTTCAGTTTCTCAGTGAACTTCGCCTTCACCTCCGGCGTCAAGCGGAAGTTCTCGCGCCGCGGATAATAGGAACCAAACTGGTTACACAATTCTCTGAGTTGGTCGACTAGAGGTTTTCCCCGCCGCGCCGCCATTTCGCAGCACAACAGGCCGGCGAGCACGCCATCCTTCTCGGGCACGTGATGGCGAATCGATAAACCCGCGCTTTCCTCTCCGCCGATCGCGATCTTATCCTGCATGATCAGTTCGCCGATGTACTTAAATCCCACCGGCGTCTCATGCAGTTCTATGTCGCGCGAATTCGCAATGGCATTGATCAGATTCGTGGTCGCCACCGACTTGGCGACGCCATTCTTCCATCCGCGGCTTTCTACCAGATAGTCGAATAATAGGGCTATGACGTAATTTGGTTGCAGGAAGGTTCCATCTGCATCGACGATTCCGAAGCGGTCGGCATCGCCGTCGGTGGCAATGCCAATGTGTGCGCCGCTCGACTTCATCTGTGCGCGTAAGTCTTCGAGCAGGTAATCGTCCGGTTCGGGCGCGTGGCCGCCGAACAATACATCTCGATAATCATGAACGGTCGCGCCCCTTACGCCCACGTCACGTAATAGATCGTCCGAATATCCCCGAGCCGCTCCCCACATTGGGTCGAAGCAAACCCGCAGATTTGCTTTGCGGATCACGTCCAGATCGACAATCTCCCGCAGCCGATTCAGATAACCGGGCTTCACGTCGAGAGATTCTTTCCCCGCCTCCGCCTTCGCACTTGCGCCTGGTGCCGCTCCGGAGCGATCGGCCGCCCCGATCTCGGCCTCGATCCGTCTGGTTACCTCCGGCAATGCCGGGCAGCCATCGGGCGTGGAGAATTTGATGCCGTTATATTCCGGCGGATTGTGCGAAGCGGTAAAGTTGATGACCCCGTCAGATTTCGTTTGCACAACCGCATACGCAAACGCGGGAGTAGGCGCGGGTTCTGTCACCACCAGAGGCCTTATGCCATGCTCCAATAAAATTTCCGCTGCCATCGCGCAAAACGTCTCTCCCAAGAAACGCGGATCGCGGCCAATAATGACTTTTGCCCCTTGCGCCTTTAATCCAGCCACGTAGCGCGCGATACCGGTTACCGCGCGGCGCACGTTGACAAAAGTAAACTCTTCGGCCGTCACAGCGCGCCAGCCCGACGTGCCAAACTTGATTTGGGTTAGCATGAGGTATCTTTCTTAAGCGGGATTCCTTAAGTGCTCGCGGTCGCGCTCGGTTGTTGAAGGGCGAGGGCCGAGTGCCGAAGCGATTTTATATGACCGACAAACGAATCGTCCTCACCGCAACGGGATCGGAAGAAGAAGCTCACAAGATTGGGCGGACGTTGATCGAGCGGCGGCTTGCGGCTTGCGTGAACATTGTTCCCCAGGCTAAGTCGATTTATCGCTGGTACGGAGAAATTGAGGAAGCGCAGGAATGGTTGCTGCTGATCAAAACCAGTGCCGAAAAGTTTTCCTCCGTGCGCGATACTATCCGCCAACTCCACTCCTACGATCTGCCCGAGTGCGTCGCTATTAACATCGAAGATGGTAGCCCGGAATACTTGCACTGGATTGCGGATTCGATCAAGTAGCTTTTCCGAACTACGCCGCACGCCCGCGTAGGTTCAAACGCCAATAATCGAGCTGGAACGGCGGATCGTCGTGTGCCGCCTGCGCCGTCAGATTGTCCATAAACTCCCTCCGCAAATTCTCATCGGGAATCTGCTCCAGGTGCCGCCACAAGACAATGTTGCGCACGAACTCGGCATATTGTTCCCGGCCGTCGAGGATTGTTGGCGCAGCTTCAAGCGAAGTTTCCACATCAAGAAACTTCGCACCAAGCAGGCTCTCCGCTGCGCCCTCCGCATCCTGATAAAGCCACGGTTCACGAAAGCCAGAGAAGAATTTTTCGAACCTTGCAGTTGCCGCCAACGCGTCACAGCGGTTGCGAAGCTTTTCCAGGTTCGGCCCACCGCCGCACTGCGCTTCCATCCATCCCCCCGGAACAAGCGAGCGGTGCAATTCTTGGAGGAGCCGATCGTGATCGAGCACCCAATGAAAACAGGCTGTGCTCACAATGCCGTCGAACCGGTGGTCGAACGGTAGATGCAACAGGTCGGCCAAGACAAAACTTACTTGCGAGCCCAAACTTGCCTGCAAATGCTGTTGTGCCGAACACAGCATGTTTTGCGAAAGATCCAGCCCCACGACACGGCCGCGTGGCAGGGCCTGCAGCAGTTCGGCGGTCAAACGGCCCGTGCCGCATCCCGCATCGAGAACCACCTCGTCCCCGCGCAGCCGCAGACGCGATAGAACTTTCTTGCCCCAGCTGACCTGCGGCCCTGACAGCCGTTCGTAAGCCGACGAATTCCATTCACGATGGGAAGACTGCAGAGGCTTATTCGACAAGAGCAAATGCTCCCGAAATATTCGGCAGTGCGGTTATTTATGCATTGAGCAGCCGTTGTCCAACCGACCAGCAGGAGTTCCTAAATTGCAGCGAGGGCCGGTTTTCTCTACATCGCCCACGGCTTCTCTCAGTGATGTCGGCGGTTTAAGATTTTTGCCTTTCCTAAATCGCCGCCAGGCCCGACTGCAAATCTTCCAGAATGTCTTCCACATTCTCAATCCCCACAGAGATTCTCACCATCCCATCCGTAATGCCAATGGCTCTGCGTCCTTTTTCGCCCAGCGCCGCGTGAGTCATTGTCGCCGGATGCGAGATGAGCGTCTCCACCCCACCAAGCGACTCGCCCAGCGAGCAGATGCGCAATTTTTTCAGCATCTTGTTGGCATTTCTGAATGATCCGGTTTCAAACGTAATCATCGACCCGAAGCCGCTCATCTGGCGCTTGGCCAGTTCATGCTGTGGATGGTCAGGCAGGCCCGGGTAGAAAACCTTGCTGACCTTTTTGTGCTTCGCCAGAAAACTTGCCACCTTGCGTCCATTACGGTCGTGAATTTCCATCCGCGCAGCTAGAGTTTTTACGCCGCGCAAAACCAGCCAGCATTCAAATGGCGAAAGGATCGCGCCCGCGGCTTTTTGCAGAAAGGCCAGCTTCTCTGCCTGCTCCGGCTTGGTGCAAACCACCACCCCGCCCAGCCCGTCACTGTGGCCATTGAGAAATTTCGTAGTCGAATGAATCACCATATCCGCGCCGAGCACCAGCGGTTGCTGAAAATATGGTGTCATGAACGTGTTGTCAACCACCAGACAAACTTTCTTGCGCCGGCAAACTTGGCTTATGGATTTCAGATCGCTGATCCGCATCAGAGGGTTGGTCGGCGTCTCCACATAAACCATGCGTGTGTTCTTGCGAAGCGCGCGCTCGACGTTCTCTTCCACCGTCGTGTCAACGTAGGAGAATTCCAGTCCAAAATTGCTCAGGATCTGATTGAAAAGCCGCGGCGTCCCCCCGTACAAGTCGTTCCCACAAACTACGTGGTCGCCCGACTTCAGCAGACTGGCGACCGCATTGATCGCCGCCATGCCGCTGGCGAAAACTCGTGCCGCGATTCCGGCTTCGATTGACGCTAGATTTTCTTCCAGCCTCGCGCGCGTGGGATTGGAAACGCGTGAATACTCGTATCCCTTGTGCTCTCCGATTCCCTGTTGAACATAAGTCGAGGTGGGATAGATTGGCACCGCGACCGCCCCGGTGAGCGGATCAGGCTCTTGGCCATTATGAATGGCTCGCGTGGCAAAACCAGATGGTCGATTTCTCATGCGCGCTAGATCCCGCCCTCAAAAATTTTCTTCGACAAATATCTCTCCGCCGAATCCGGAATGATGGTTGCCACGCGCTTGCCCGCCCCCAGTCGTTTCGCTATCTGCAACGCCGCGAATGCGGCCGCGCCGCCGCTCGAGCCGGCCAGTACTCCTTCCAGCGCGGCCAGCTTCCTCACCGTATCGAATGCGTCGTCGTCGTACACCATCATGATTTCGTCGCACACCGAGGGATCGAACGTCTTCGGAATAAAGCTGACGCCAATTCCTTCGACTTTGTGCGTCCCCGGTTCACCGCCTTGCAGTATTGAACCTTGCGTTTCCACTGCGACCGTGCGGATTCCGGGAGACTGCCTCTTCAAATATCGCGCCACGCCGGTGAAAGTCCCGCACGTGCCGCAGCCCAGAACAACCGCGTCGATTTTGCCCTCCATCTGCTCACAGAGTTCAACCGCCGTGGTTTCGTAGTGATAATCCGGATTGGCCATGTTTTCGAATTGTCCGGCCATGAAGGCTTTTGGGTCACCGGCGACGAGTTCCTTCGCGCGACGGATGGCGCCTGCCATCCCTTCAGTATCTGGAGTGCGTTCCACCTGCGCGCCCAATGCGCGCATGATGATGACCTTTTCCTGAGAAAAATTTTCCGGGACGAAGAGTTTGACCTTGTATCCGCGGTTCACCCCGATCAGCGCAAGCCCGATGCCGGTGTTGCCAGCTGTGGCTTCAACAATGGTCCCTCCGGCCTGAAGCTGACCTAGTTGCTCGGCTCGGCGGATGATTCCGATCGCCGCCCGGTCTTTCACGCTCCCGCCGGGATTCAGATATTCGAGTTTTGCGAAGATCTCCGCCGAGCCCGCAGGGGCGAGCCTCTTCAGTCTGAGAATTGGAGTACCGCCAACCAATTCGGTGATGTCATCGGCAACGACGGGGCGGCTGAGTTCAGAATTTTTTTCGTGCACTCTACAGGGTAAGGGTGGGGATTGGGAGGCGTCAATGGAAGCAAAGCGGGAGGCTGATCTGATTTAGATCGGTCTCAATGTGGGAAAACTGCGCGCCCTCACTTTGCTCCGCTGGCTATTGCCCCAGTCCGCGCGTAGTATCCACTCTTCGTGCGCACAATCAGTTTACCATGGCCCTTGGCTTTGGCCTCCACCTTGATGATTCGGAACCCGCCGCTCGCTTTGGGATTCGTTGGCTTGTAGCCAATGGTGTATTGGCTGCGAATGTCGTGGGCCACTCGCCGGCTGATCTCGTCAACTTCATCGAGCGTTTTTGGAAAGAAGGCGAGCCCCCCGGTCCGTTCGGCGATGATTTCCAGAGCTCGCTTGGCCCGTTTGGGGTGCTCCTCGTCTCCTAGAATTCCAATGGCGTAAACCGCTGGGCCATTCTCCTCCTGCAATTGCCGCACGGTCTCTTCCAGGCTGTCGCGGCTTGCGTTATCCTCGCCATCTGTGACTACTAATAACACCTTGCGATCCAGCCGCGCATCTTTTGCCAAATGATCTGCTGAGGCGACCAGTGCGTCGCGCATCGCTGTCCCACCTCTGGCATCGATCTTTTCCAGTGCTTCTTTCAATTTCAGAAGGTCATTGGTGAAGTCCTGATCGAGATAGTATTCGTCATTAAAATTGACGATGAACACTTCATCCTGCGGGTTGCTGGCACGCACCAGGTTCAAAGCCGCCTGATTCACCTTCGCCCGCTTCTCGCGCATCGATCCCGAATTATCGATAACGATTCCCATGGAGACCGGGATGTCTTCGTGGTGGAATGAAATGATTTTCTGCGGCTTGCCATCCTCGAGTACCGTAAAAGCGTCACGATTCAGATCGGTAATAATGTGCTGCTTATCATCGACGACCGTCGCATGTAGTAGCACTTCATCGACATCCTTGCGGATGACATAAGTTCCGTTCTCGTCGACGGGCTGCTGCGGGCTGTTAGCGGCGGGGGCTTGCGGCGTATTGGATTGAGGCGATTTGTCGGGATTCGTCGCAGACTGCGAACGCAACTGCGTCGCGGAAAAGGTGCAGAGCGCGCCCAATAGAAACAACAAGAATATTGCAATGCCGCTGTGTCTATTCTTCGGGTGCGTAATAACCTGTTCTGGCATACACACGGAGGGGGGGCAATCCTTTCGGAGGCAATAGCTTTACTTTAATCTTACGCCATTTGCCGTCACGAACGACATTGTTGGGCCGGTACCCGAGCACGTATTGATTGCGTAGCTCCACTCCGATTTTCGTGGCCACGTCGCCCAGATCGTTCGGGTTCTCGACTGTGAATGCCCGACCGCCAGTAAGTTCCGAGATTTCGCCCAACAACTGCGGCCCCAGACGCTCTTCCTCGCTCTGGAAATACCGGTCGTAAATGCCGATGGCATAGATCATCACATCGGCTTCCTTCACCATCGATTTGATCTCGCCTTCGGTGTAGCGGCTGTGATTGTCGCCGCCATCGGAGATAATCAGCAGCGCCTTCTTTGAATACTTCGCCTGCCGCATCTTCGTGATGCCCATGTAAATGGCGTCGAGCAGGGCCGTACGTCGCCGCGGTACGGCGAAAACAAGTTTGCTTTGAATATCATCCACCGAACTGGTAAAGTCGGAAACCATCTCCGGCTCGTCGGAAAAGGTAATCATGAAAAATTCGTCCTGCGGATTGGCCGTCTTGAAGAACTCTATGACTGCGTCTTTAGCGCGGTCCATCTTGGTGGCCATGCTACCGCTGGAATCGAAAATAACACCCAGAGAAACCGGCGCGTCCTCGCTGGAGAAGGTTTTGATCTGCTCCTTGTTGTTGCCTTCGTAAAGCTCAAAATTTTCCTTCTCCAATCCCGTGACCAGCCGGTTCATGGGGTCGGTAATCGTGACAGGCACAAGTACCAAATCCACATCGACCTTCAACGGACGTATATGGGTATTCAGACTCGGCGAGACTGCATTTTCCTGCGTGACCGTCTCGGGTTTGGATTTCGCCACTTCCCGCGGCTGGACGTGAACATCATTAATATCGCTTTGTGCCAGGACCGGGGGGTGGGTCCCGCACATACATACCCCCAGCAGCGATATCCAGAGTAGGCTCTGGCCCAGAGTTTGGGAGCAGGGGGGGGTCATTCTTCGGGTTTTGAGCAGGCTTGGACTCAGAACCGGGGCTTTGCGGCAAGGGAGCCATCGCCTCTTACCGAGGGCCATAAGCACCTCTATTTGGCCGCGATGTTATCACAGCTTTCCTCTAATGATTGGGAATTTTTTGTCGGATCCGCAGCTTTCCAGCATGAACGGCCCATGTGGATCACTTCTTCTAATCTTGGAATTATCCTCCCCGTGTCATGGCGGGTTTTCTAGTCTGCTGACTGCTTTCTTAAGGAAACAAAGGAAGGAATTCCTGCTGGACTCCGCCTGGACGACGTTCTTGCACTTTCCTTTCACCTGCCATCCGCCCAGCCCAGCGGCGAGGGCTGCCCTACTTGCTACAATCAAAGGTTTCGATGGCTGAGATAATTCCGTTTCGCGCGTTCCGCTACAACCCACAGAAAGTCGATCTCGCTCGGGTGCTCACTCAGCCCTACGACAAGATCACTCCAGAGATGCAGGCGCGCTATTACGAATCGAGCGAACAAAACCTCATACGCATCATCCTTGGCCGCAAGCAGGAA
Source organism: Candidatus Sulfotelmatobacter sp. (assembly GCA_030039165.1). Classification (GTDB taxonomy): domain Bacteria; phylum Acidobacteriota; class Terriglobia; order Terriglobales; family Acidobacteriaceae; genus Sulfotelmatobacter. The sequence continues at coordinate 23,129 of JASHQM010000091.1, forward strand.
AATGACAATCCAGCGAACAATGTATATTCGCGAGCTGCGGCCTGCTTTCACGATTGGCGCAAGCAGCATATCTTCCAGCAGGATTCTCTGCCTTCAATCTACGCCTATCGACAACGCTTTAGAGTTCCCGATTGGGCCAAAACTGCCTTGGCCAAAGCGCCTGCAACCGCCGAACTTGACCGCCTGGGCTTCATCGCCTTAGGCCGCATCGAGGATTATTCTGCCGGCGTGGTTTTTCGTCATGAACACACCCTCGCCAAGCCGAAGGCCGAACGCCTCGATCTTCTGCGCGCCACACGGGCCCACTTCGGTCAGATTTTTATGTTGTATGAAGATGCAGGCGAACTTGTGGGTCTGCTCGAAACTGCCGAAGAACCAGATGTTTCAGTCACCGACGAATACGGGGTTCTGCACAGCCTGTGGCAGGTTTCGACGCCTATGGTGATCGCAGCGATACAATCCGCAATGCGGAGCAAGAAACTCATCATCGCGGACGGACATCATCGCTACGAAACTGCGCTCTCCTACCGCAACGAGCGCCGCGAGGCAGAATCACCTTCGATCAAACCACTCGAACGCGCACCTGGCGACCCCTATGAATTCGCCATGATGACCTTTATTAATATGAACACTCCGGGCTTGGTTATATTACCCACGCATCGTGTGGTTCACAGCCTGCAATCGTTTGCAGAGGATAACTTCCGCCAGGCTGCCCAACCCTATTTCGATGTCGATGAAATTGATCCTGCAATCGAGGCGTCACGCGCCATCGCAATGTTGCGCGAGTGTGGACGCTCCGGCACTGCCATTCTTGCTGTCACAGCTACTCGAGCGTTCCTGCTGCACCATCCCAATCCCGGCGCGGCAGAGGCCTTCGCGCATATGTCCTTGCGGCAGCAGGATCTCGATGTCGTGCAACTTCACAAATGTTTGCTGGAAAAGGTGTTACAGCTGTCGGAAGAGTCCATTCGCAGCCAGCAGAACATTTCGTACGTCCGCAACGCTGGCGAAGCCATCGCCCAAGTGCGCAGTGGACTCGCAAACATTTCCTTTCTCATGAACCCTTCACACATCAGTCAGGTTCGGGATGTCGCATTCCATGGAGAAGTCATGCCCCAGAAATCGACCGATTTTTATCCCAAGCTACTCAGTGGGTTGACCATCTATGCGCTGGAGTAGCACTCGCTCAAGCGCCCGGGCATTAGGCATAATCATCGCATCGGGCATTCTCTTCGCTTTCGCGGCCTTCCTTGTGTTGGCTGCTGCGCCCCAGAAGCATCTCTCGGTTTACTCCACGGCCGCCAACTATTCTTTGCCGATCGTGCAACGGCAAGGGCGCGATTATGTTGGCTTGCTCGAGCTCCTGGAGCCTCTGGGCTCAGTGAGCGCTAAATTCGATTCCCGCCGCTGGCGTTTGCATTACAACAATATTCTTGGAGAATTTACGGTCGGCGAAAGCCGGGTCCGGATTCAAGGCCGCGAAGCCGATCTCTCCGCAAAATTTTTCTTCGAAAACGACCGCGGCTTGGTTCCGATTGATAGCCTGAGTTCTCTGCTGCCTCGCATTCTCGGTGGTCCCGTTACCCTGCATGTCGAATCCGATCGCCTTCTTATCGGCAGTGTCGGAACGCACTTCACCGCAGCAATTGCTCCCGAGGATTCCTCTCGCCTGGTTTTTCATTTCACTGCTCCAGTCAATCCATCGGTCTCGACCGAACATGGCAAATTGCACATGACCTTCAGCCGCGAACCCGTACTCGCACCCGCCTCGCCAACGCTCACTTTCGACAGCAAAACGATAACCCAGGCAAAATTCTCCGAAAGCAACGGCGCGGCCGAAATTGACGTCACCACGAATATTCCCCTGATGGCTAATTTCAGTCCGGATGGCCAAACCATCACGCTTGAGCCATCAAAAGCCCAAACAGCCGCAGCCAGCAATACCGCTCCTCCGGCACCTCCACAAAAACTGCTTGCGCCCTCACCTGCCCCGCCAGGCGCAGTCCCGTCCGCGCGTCGCTACTTTGCGGTTGTGGATGCCAGCCACGGCGGCAGCGATTCGGGCGAAACGCTCAGCCCGTCGCTTGCCGAGAAAGATGTAACCCTCGCTCTTGCCCGGCGTTTACGCCAGGAACTCGAGAACCGGGGCATTCCTACGCTCATTTTGCGCGATTCCGACGCCAATCTCTCTCTCGACGATCGCGCCTTCGCCGCTAACAACGCTCGCGCCGCCGTGTACGTAGCCATCCACGCTGCCTCGAGCGGTCACGGCGTGCGCCTCTACACCGCGCTTCTGCCGTACGCCGACGAAGAAGACGACGGCCCATTTCGTTCCTGGAGCACGGCCCAGCAGTCGTCGCTGGGAGCCAGCCAGGCTGTCCTGGCCAGCGTGGCAGCGGAATTGAAGAAGCAGCAGGTGGCTGTGCGCGGTCTGACGGCGCCGCTTCGCCCCCTGAATAATGTCGCCATGGCTGCATTCGCGGTAGAGGTTGCCCCGCCGGGGTTAGACCTGTCCCAACTCGCCTCGCCCGACTATCAGCAGCTCACCATGAGCGCCGTGGCCAATGGCATCGCCGACGTTCGCGCTCAGTTGGGGATGGCTCCATGATCCCTCGTCATCTCTATATCGGCATATCCGTGCTGCTCGCTGCCGTGCTGGCCATGACCATTTATGCCCTGCGCATGAGAGGACGAGCCGTTGCCACTTCAGTTTCGCCCTCCGACACGCGCCCTGTTGCCCCTCCCGCGGCGGGACCAACCGAGCAGGTCACCCTGTTCGTCGCTTATGACGATATCGGCATGTTGCAGGCGCACGCCGCCCGCATTCCTTTGCCGTCGGTCCGCCAGCAGCGCGCCGAGGAACTGCTGCGCTCGCTTCTCGCCATCTATCTCGACAAATCTTCGCCACACCCCTTACCTCCCGGCTCCGACGTGCGCGGCGTATATCTCGTCGATCCCGGCCTTGCCGTCATCGACATGAACGCCGCCTTTGCCGATGGCCACCGCTCCGGCATATTGTCCGAAGAATTGACCGTCGCCTCGCTGATTCAGACTTTGTCGACGAACATTCCCGGCATTGCGAAGGTTAAAATCCTGGTAGAGGGCAAAGAACGGCAAACTCTCGCCGGGCATGTGGATTTATCGGGATTCTTCGATGCGGCAGGAATCAATCAACTTGCGGCTCAGTTGCAGAACAGCCCCTAAGCCATTCGAAAGTGCTTGAGAGAATGTCTCGGCTCCCGTCAGAACAGCCTCGAACCTCCGATAGTAGCTACCCCCGACTTAGTGCAGCGCGGTTCGGGTTTATCCTTCGCAAACCGCGGCTTCAATTCCTTGCACGATGGTAATCTGTGGAAAAATAACGGACAGCGGATAAATCGGTCGATGATGCGAACCGACGCGATTGCAACCCGTGCTAAACTTCTCAGCAATCCTTCTTTCCAAACGAGGTTGGTGAATGGAGTCCGGCAGATTGAACTTTGCCTGTCGCGGGTTCGCGTCCTTTTTCGCCTTCGTTCTTATTTTTGTGCTGCCGGTATGTGCCCAGCAGCAGACTTCTCCTCCACAAAACGGGGTGCCCACGCTGCCTGCCGTGGAGTCGATTGCGCAAGCTGCGAAAGGATCAGCGCCTGATGCCGCAGCTTCACCCAAGCCGGCACAAGCTGAATCGTCTTCCAATTCCACTTCCATGATGTCGGGTTCTAATTCGCCCCCCTTACGGCTGAGTCCCGGCGATCTGCTGGAGATCGGTGTCTATGACGTGCCGGAACTGAACACCAAAGCCAGGGTTGGTAACGCCGGTGATGTCTATCTGCCCCTGATCGACTACGTGCATGTGGGCAATCTTACAGTGGAGGAGGCACAGAGATTGATCGAGAAAAGGCTGAAAGACGGCGGCTTCGTGCGCAACCCCCACGTCACGATTTTCCTGAGTGAATCGGTTTCGCAGGCGGTGACAATTTTAGGCGAAGTGGGCAGACCGGGGCTTTATCCGATAATGGGCGAGCGCAGGTTGTATGACATGATTTCGGCAGCGGGGGGCTTCACGCAATATGCCGGGCGGAAGGTCAGCATCGTGCGCCAGCAGAATCCCATGACGCCGATTACCGTAGACCTGCCGCGAAACCTGGCTGACGATTTGAAAGACAACATCGACATTCTGCCCGGGGACACGATCTCGGTGCCGCGAGCGCCTATCGTTTACGTGGTGGGCGAGGTTGGCCGCCCTGCCGGATTGCTTATCGACAACGGGAGTCTGACCGTTCTGCAGGCCTTGGCCCTAACCGGGGGAGCCAGCCATACCGCAAAGATGAGCGGAACATGCATCATCCGAAAAGGGCCAAACGGGTTGGTAGAGACGCGCGTGCCGCTGAAGAAAATGCTGGAAGCCAAGGCTCCGGACATCACTCTGCAAGCAGACGACATTTTATTCGTGCCCCTGAGCGGCGCGAAGTATGCCGCTGGGAAAGGCTTTGATGCTGCAGTCACTGCAGCCGCAGGATTAGCAATTGTGGTCGCGCACCCGTGAATTGGAATCTGAGCGTGGCGCGCCACCATGCAACCGAGGCCATCATTGGCGCTCCAGTACGGGCGAGAGATAGCTCTAACGCTGGGCAGTCGGACGGCCTCGCCACAACCACTCTCGCCCGCTCACGAAGGAATGTCCCGGCGCTGATTCTCAGCGCGGCTCTCTTGTATTGGAGCTTTCAGGTCGCATGGTTCTGGCGATATTGCGAGCACAACATCAATGCTGATGCTATCTCGTACATAGGAATTGCCCGCCACCTTGCGGACGGCAACTTTCGTGCCTCTCTTCATGGCTATTGGAGCCCGCTAATCTCCTGGTCTCTTGTCGCCACATCATTTGCCGGTCATGATCCCACGCTGGCAGCCCGGAGGTTGATGCTTGTGTTTTTCGCGCTTTCAATGGCACTGATCTTCGCCCTGACACAAAAGCTGTGGGGATCGCGATATCTGAGCGCCCTTGCGGTTTTGTGGTTTACCGCTTCTCGAGGCATGGCAGCCTTTTCCGTGTACTTTATTGGGGCTGATCTCCTGCTCACTGCGGCGGTGCTACTTTATTTCATCTTGTTACTGGAATGTCTGGAGCATCCGCGGCACGTCTCTGGATGGTTGCTTCTCGGCGTGATACATGGGTTAGCGTTCTTAGCCAAGGCCGTCGCCCTGCCTCTTCTGGCGTGCACCACGCTTCCAGCCAGCATCTGGTCGTGCAATGGAAATCGCAGGCAGGGCTTTCGCAACCTCGTGGTGGCAGCGGTCTTTCCGATCCTGGTTTGGGCGGCTTGGGGAATGTCGCTCCGCACCAAATACGGCGTATTCACCACTGGCTACCAGCTACGCTGGAACCTTATTGATCCCCAGGTGAAAAAAACGCACAGGGCAGCCAGGGAACTGGGCGCACTGGTTGCTACAGATACTACCTACGACCAGTATATGGTGGCAGACGTCATGCCGCCTGGATCCCGGTTCTGGAACGCGAAAGTCTTCACACGTTCGCTTGTGCCCCAAGTACTGCACAACGAGCGGACGAACATTCCCCAAGCGTGCAAAGAACTGCTGGTACTTCTGACCCCGGGGGGCCTGCTGGCACTTTTAATCTGTGTTTGGCGGCTTGGTCAGAAACGTGCGACCAGCAGAGTCAGATTCCATTTTGCTTTGGCCGCGTTATGTACGACGGCGGCCTTAGTGGCAGCATATGGCATGCTTGTATTCGACGGCCGTTATGTCATTCCGGTAAGCGCTGTTCTAATCTCTCTGAGCGTCGGTTTCTGCGCGCCGGTTAGCGGAACCTCCATAAACCGAGAACATGACCAGACAACCGCGCACTGGCGACTGGCTTTGGTGAGTTTGATTGTTCTTGGCTTGCTTAGCGTGCAGTTTTACTGGGGATCTCCTTTTCGCACAATTCGACAGGATTATCAAAGAAGCATTTACCAAGCCGCGGACCTCCTGCGAAAAGATGGGGCGCGCAGAGTCGTCTCAGTCGGGGAGGGCCCTTACCCCGAACATGGAGTCGGCTGGGAAGCCGGCCCATATTCCGCCTATTTCTCAGGATCGAAAATCATAGCCGCAGCATTTACTCCTCCTCTGGCGTCCACGCTAGCCCCAATCATCGGCGACATTCACACACTTTCTCCAGACGCGGTCATGATTTGGGGCTCACCATTGGACTCCAACTATTCCACATTAGTGCAAAAGCTTGGTCGGACTTCTTCCCAGTGGAGTTCGACCCGGGTTGCAATTCGTGATCCTTACAAAGGGGAAGTGGGGACAATTTTCCTTCACATTGACTAGTCTGGCAACTCAATCTCAACAGCATTTCAGATGATCGTTGGCCCTATCGCGGCTATGAGCGTCAGTTGAGAGAAGACGTCTGAGGACTTCCCGGAATGTAATACAAGCGGATCGTCTTTCCGACATAAGCCGCCGGCTTATACGCCTTCAACCAATCAAAGGCGCCTGTCGGAAAGGCCTCATGAAAAACAGCGCCGCAGCAGATGGCCCTTGCGCTAATGGCAACCCATCCGGTCACAGGGTGGAACGGTCGAGGAACTTCGAATTCAGGCAATCCCATGCGATTCGGCACCGAACTGGTCCAGACCGCAATGGCAGCCCGGGAGACATGCCGCTTCTGGAACTCGCTGGCTAGCCGAAAGAGATCTTGTCCGCAATCGAGGTCGCAGCCTCCCTGCAGAATGTCTCCGGGATTGCTGCCCGCGAATTCGTTGAAGTAAGAAAGAAAGTCGCTTCCGGCTCGGAAGGTGGAAATGCCTTGCCACGCAAATAAAGCTATTATTGCCACTCGCATTGCGAAACGGGTTTTATGCAGACGCGCATTCGAGTTCGCCAGATTCGTCCAGCTCATCGCGCCGCCCCACAAATATGCCGCTCCACATCCTGCCATCACGCATAGTAAGGGAAAAACAACCAATATGTGCCGGCTACCCGCCTGGTATTTCACGGGCATTGTGATTATCAGAATGGCCATCGCGGCCAGGGCGGGCGCCAGCGCCTTCCAACGCGTTGCGGGCCCAACAGAAAAGGCTGCGATTATCCCGGCGAAGAACAAAACAAGAATCGGAATCGGTGTTTTCACAGCCATGCATACCAAGAAGAAGTACCACCACCCGCCTGGCCTGATCTGTCCTAATAGATAGGTATCGGTTCGTACCTTGTTCAACTCCCACGCCTGCGCCACACCGCGGACGAGAGCTGGCGCCGGCATTAGTGGATCGGATAATACGAGGTGCCGTCCAACTCTTGCCAGTGGCGTGGGAAAGTGCTGGAACGATGGAATCTGTTCCACAGAGAGATTCATCCCCTGGCGCACACGTTGAAATGCAAAACCGTAAGTTGCCCATATGGTAAGGCACGCTAGCCCAGTCGCCAGTGATATCTGCCGCACCGCCTGCCGATACCGTATGCGAACGAGAACTCGTGTGCTGAACCACTTAACCGCAGCGATACCTGTGGCAGCAGCAGCAAAAAACATTATTGTCGTCGCTTTAGAGGCCAGCGCCAGTCCTAGCGCAAAGCCGAGCCACAGGGCTAATCGGCGAGTGGGCTTATCGAGCCAGGCCACAAATGCGAAAATCGCCGCCGCCTGGGTAGATGCGGCCACAATGTCGGTGTAGGCAATGCTTGAAAACGCGAGGATGCTTGGCGTAGTGGTGAAAAGTGCAGCCGCGATGACGCCCGCCAATTCCCCATACTCTCTTTTCGCCCACAGAAAAACGACGGCGGTTCCCAGCAAGAAAAACGGAAGAACGCCTAACCGCGCCAATCGCAATGTTCGAACGTAGTGCTCGAGGCCGCTGTCTTGCGCGTACAAGATCGCGTTTCCCACATCGGTGTAAGTAACTACGTGATCGAGCGGAGGCAGCTTGGGGTATCGCACTCCCGCAACATAAAGCGGAAGGCCGATGGCAATACGCGCCAACGGCGGGTGGACAGGATCGAGCGTGTAAGTGTGGCGATCGAGCAATTCTATGGCCGCTGCCACGTGGCAGACTTCGTCAAATGCCTGAGGAGTAATTGCATAAGTCAGCGCAATACGCACTATTGCAATCGCAGCCAGTACCACCATCGCGGATGTGGCAAGCCATCGCGAATTTCCGGACACACGCAACGAGGACGAGCCACCCTCGGCACGACCGGCGGGCTTCAGTGCAACGGAATCTTTGAGCAACTGCATCAGGCCGCGGCCCGGGCGCGGTTTCGTTCAGGCCAATGCGAGAGATTTTCCAGCACGCCGATATATCTTTCCGCCGTCTGATGGCGGGAGAAACGACGGAGCACGTATTCGCGGCCGCGCTCGCCAAGTTTACGACTTTCATCCGGATTCGCCGCCAGATATTCAATCGCTTTGACGAGAGCCGGCGGATTTTCCGGTTCGATGACCAGCCCTGCGCGGGCCTCTTCCAGAATTGAACGCGCCTGGCCATCAACGCCCAGAATCACCGGACGCGCGCACGACATGAATTCCAGCATCTTGGTGGGAATAACGGTTTTGAAAAGATCTGTCTTCTTAAGGGGAACCAGGCAGACGTCCGAGGTAGTGATATAGGCAGGAATGTTTTCGCGGGACTGCTGACCGAGAAAATGTACATTATTTAAGCCGCGCTCGCGCGCCATTGCCACAATGCGCTCCTTTTCCGCGCCTTCGCCGATCATAAGGAAGGCGATTTCGGGATGCGTCTCGCGCAGCTCCATCGCAGCGGCGAGAATGGTTTCGAGGCCGTGTGCCATACCCATCGTGCCGATGTAGGAAGCGACAAATTTTCCTTCGACCCCGAGTTGCTTTTTCAGAGCTTCCGGACATTCCACAGCGGATGAAGTCCGGCAAACCGCTGGGCGGGCGTAGGGCGAAAACAGATTGGTCTCCACTGCGTTCTCCACCACAGAGATTTTTTGGCGCGGGACCTGCCAATGACCGACCAGGTGATCGACAAATGCAGGTGAGACTACAACGATGTGATCGGCATGACCATAAAGAAAGCGCGCAAGCCGGGCAAGGGCGCCGTGCAAAACAGAATCGGCGTCGGCCATACCGACCGCAATTAGAGACTCCGGCCAGAGATCGCGTACTTCAAAGACGAATGGCGTACGCTTCCAGCGGGCCAGCCACCATCCCGCAAGGCCAACGAGCAACTGCGGCGAGGTTGCGATAACGACCTCAGGTGGCGAGAGGAAAAGGCCCGCGACGGCGGCCGACGCGCAGAACGAACTGTAATTCAAAATACGCTCATAGGCTTTGTGGTTAGGAAAAGGAAGAAGCCAGGTGCGAACGACGTTCACGCCGTCTCTTGACTCGCGTAAGACGACGCGGCGGAACTTGCGCCGGTACTCTGAATGGATCACGCCGGTCGGGTGGTTGGGGAAGCCGGTGAGCACGGTGACATCGTGTCCGGCACCGGCCCAGTGGCCCGAGAGTTCGGCGGCGCGAGCGGCAGGCGCGCCCATCTCGGGCGGAAAATATTGCGAAACGTAGAGAATCTTCATGAAGCTTTGAACAACGGTTCTTGCTGCACCATCATGATGCCTGATCAAAATCGCTGACGTTATTGCAGGGGTTCGTTTCTCTGGTTATCGACAATTCACTCCGTACAGTCACGGGCTGTCCCAGGCAGCGAGATTCCTCGAGCGCGAAGGTGGTTAGCATCGTGCCAATTAATTCTTCGAATGGAATCGGGGACGCCGAGCCAGTTCGAATCGCATCGCGGAAGGCTTGCCACTCGGCGGCGTGTCCTTTGTCTTGCCGGAGTAATGATCGGAAAACACTTTTCTTCCCGTGGCGCACATGTTCGAGACGCCGGAAATCTTCGAGCACCGCGACGCTGCCTCCACCGAATACATCGATCCGCTCCTTCATATACGACGGGTCGCCATTCGCCAGATAGCTGATCGTACCCAGAGATCCGTTCGCGAAACGCAATGAGCATTCGACATTGTCATTGCTGTACTGGCCGGCATCAGGCAGGCTGCGCGTTTGAACTTCGACCGGAGCAGACTGAGTAAGAAAGCTGAGCAGATCTACGAAATGGCAGACTTCGCCGAGGATGCGCCCGCCGCCCTGTTGAGGGTCGTTCAGCCAGTGGTCGGGAGGGAGAAATCCGGCATTAACGCGATAATGAATCGCCAGTGGTTCGTGAATGTCCTGCAGAAAGCGTTTAAGGCGGGTCACGAAAGGTGAAAATCGGCGGTTAAAACCAACCATAAGAATCGGTTGCGGGCTGCGGCGCATTTCGTACGCCGCGGCAATTTCGCGAAGATCAGCCTCATTCATGCAGAGCGGCTTCTCGCAGAAGACGTGTTTGCCAGCATGAAGGGCGGCAGTTACCTGCCGAGCGTGCAGGTGATGGCGGGTAGCGATGACAATGGTGTTGAGATTCGGATTGTCGAAGATTTCGCGCTCGTCAGTAGTGCAGGCGTGGAATCCGAACTTTTTGGCCACATGATGCGCGTGAGAGCCGTTGGCCGCAGCGGCCACGATCAACTCGGCGCCGGCTGCTCGCTTGATTGCGGGAAGCAGAACGCGTGTGGCGAAGTTGCCGGCACCGAGAAGGCCGACACGAATCGCCTGATCCGGTTGTCGCTTGCCCATCTCGATGGGAGCCGCTGCGAGCGGTATGTGATGGGAAAGATCAGCATCTTCAGGGTACGTGATCAGCACACCGAAAGGTGCGTCATTGGTTTTTCCGGTAATGAGTTCATAGGCGGCGTAGGCGCGTCCGATGGGAAATCGATGGCTGACAAGCGGCTTCAAATTAAGCTTTCCTTCAGCAAGAAGCTTTAGAAACGCTTCCATGTTGCGGGTTTCAGTCCAGCGAACATAACCGATCGGGTAGTCGACCCCTTTCTGCTCGTAAGCAGCATCGTAGCGGCCGGGCCCGTATGAGCGCGAAATACGGAAATCGAGCTCCTTGCCGTAGAACGTCCGGCGCGGAATATTCATGCCGACCGCACCGACGGCAGTGATGACGGCGCGATTTCGGGCGATCGCTCCGGCGAGATTCACGGGGTCGTTGCTCAAGGTTTGCGCAGTGAGGACCACGGCATCGACTCCATGGCCGGAGGAATGTTGACGGCATATATCCTCAAATGCGGACGATGAGGCGCTCACGGCATCCGCGCCCAGGCGCAGAGCGAACTCGGCCCGCTCGGCTGAGATATCCATACCGAGCACGTGACATCCAGCGGCCTTAAGAATTTGAACTGTCAGTTGACCAAGGAGTCCCAGGCCAACCACTGCCACGACATCGCCAACCCTTACGTCTGCGGTGCGCACGCCGTGCAGCGCGACGGAACCCACAGTGGTAAAGGCGGCTTGGTCAAAGCTCACCGATACGGAAGGAATGCGCGCAATCAGCAAACGTGGCACACAGGCAAATTCGGCGTGTACGGCGTGACCGGCTCCGGCGCAGGCCACGCGGTCCCCTGGTTTGATATCGACAATGCCCTCGCCGACGACGACAACGGTTCCGGAACTACTGTAACCAAGTGTGCTCGGCTGATCGAGGCGGTTGCGCACGGAATCAACAGTGGCCAAAAGTCCATCGCGGCTGACTTTGTTCAGCACATCGCGAACGAGGTCGGGACGCATTCTCGCCTTCTGAAATAGGTCCTTGGCCGCGAACTCGGTCGATGCACGCTCCGTGCCGGCCGATACTAGCGAAGCGGCGGTGCGAACCAGTACGCATCCGGAAAGCAGCTTCGGCGCCGGAACCTCGATCACGCTCACTTCGGCGGTGCGGGCATCCTGGAATAGTTGTTTCATGATTGCCGCGCCCCTGCGATGGCATTTTCTGCGATGGTGAAGTGCCGAGCCGGCACAGAAAATTTCATTCGATGAATTTCTCGTTCATCTCGCGTGATAATCAGTTGGCCGTCTTCCACCTCAACTCTGCATCGCCCATTGGTAAGAACTATTGTCGCGAACCGCACGGGCAATCGCGATCGAGTCTGGCAGAGCAGAGAAATTGCCGGGCGAAGATCGCCATAGGTCGGTGCTTCCCAACCCAGCGGTTCCGTGGAGAGCTTGGTTCCATCTTGCGGCCATACTTGCTTCCCCGCGCGAATGACGGCAGCGCGGCTTGGGACGCTGGAAAAAATGCTCCAGCGGATGCGCCAGGGAAAGGATCCGAGAGAGATTTCGAGACCGCCGTCGGAAACTTCATACGGTAAATCTGCCGTGAGCCAGTGCAGGCAAACGTCGTGGGTGCGATGACCATCCACGTCATCGACGATGACCCAGCCTGCATGAGGTAACCAGTCGACCGTGCGGTGATGCTTTACTCCGATTCGCCTATAGCCATTGTGTTCTCCCTCGAAATGGGTGGCACGTTTTTCGCCGGATGAAGAACGAACTATTCCAGAAGCTTGTGCCCAGTCGAGCCAGAGAAAGCGACCGGCGCGGCGCATCTGATCGCGTCCGTCGACTGTGATCGTGTTGTGCACGGAAGTTCCCGTAAAGGCGTTATTCCACGGCGCAGGACCGTTGTACAGATACGTACCTGGATCGCGCGCAAGATTGATTCCTTGCCACCAGAGATCGACATGTAGCTGATCGGCCTGAAATGGCCGCCGCGGATAGCGGCCGGCGCGGATCATGGCGTGGGAGGTCTCATCGCCAAGACGAAAATACCCGATATCTGTGGCACTCGACCGCGCGCCTCTCGCGACGGCTGAGTCGTCTATCCTCGCGCCGAACCACAAAACTGCCTCATCCCAGGGCCCGGGTTTCAAGGCAGAACGACCGAGAATTCCGGCACCCAGCTGCAATAACGGCCGAAAGTCTCGATACGAGGTTTGCCCGAGAGGAAAAATGAGGCTGCCATCATCGGAGCCATAATTGGGCGCACATCCGCTGATGGGATCGACCCAGTTTATAAGAAAGTGGTACGCGGCCTCTGTTCGCTGACGAACGCCGCAATCGATCGCAGTTTCCGTCGTTTCTGCAAGGCGCAACGTCCACAGCAGCAGATGCAAGATCATGCGCTGGTAGTTGAACGAGTGCTGATGCGAGACTCCTTCGGGTGTGATCTGATCCAGTGTTGCCTCACGCAGGAGTTCAGCACCGAGACTTCTCCAGACTTCCGATTCTTGTAATTCTGGAAATAGAGTCCCAGTGGTCCACAGGCCGACGGCCTCGCTGATCAAATGATTGCTGCGCTGCGAGCGGGAATATCCGAGTGTTTGAGCAATGCGCCAAGCATGGCCTGCAATCATAGATACGAGTAAGGCAATGCGCGAAGGTGTTGTTGACGGCGATTGAACAAAGGCATGCAGCGCGAACGACCAAGCGAGGACGCGCAAAGAACACTCCTGGCCGCAAATCCACAACGGGCCGGACATAGGTGGACTGTGTCGGGCCCAGTCTTCGATCGCACTCCAGAAGGCTTCCGCGAAGCGCTCATCACCGCTTAGGGCGTAGGCGCGAACCAGTGGGTAAGCGAACAAGAATCGGGATGGCTCGAGAATGAATTTCAGGTCGCCATAGATAGGCGAGGCGAAACGCATCTCCGTCCAGGATTGTTGGGGCGAGACGCTCTGGCCCGTGAGCGGATTGCGAAACCACAGCGGCGGGAAGCCACATCTGAAGTGCAGGTCGCCGAAGAACGGAAGCTCGCCAGCGAGAATTCTCTCCGCTTCCGCGAGAACGCATTTTTCTTCCGCAGGACTGAGAATCTGCCTGATGCGCGATGCCAGGCTTCGCGCATCGCTAAAGAAAAATCGGCGTGTGCCGCCGCGGCGGGCTGCGAGCATTTGCTCGGCCGTGGCCGAAGGTGCGACCCTTTCCAAGCGCCATGAGTCCCAGCCTTGCACGCCGCGCATTCTCCAGGAGAGCACCCCGCTGCCGCGCCTGAGTTCGTAATCAAGGCGCAACATTCCATGGCGCGCTCCGAAGGTACGGCCGACTTGCCACATGGTGCTTAGCTTACCCATGCATCGTCTCCTCAACGACGTGCCGGTTTCTTGTGAGGCGCTCAGCCGAGCGGGCTTGCAGGCATTCATGCATGGCGAAGAACTGATTATCTTTGCCGAGATCGGACTGTGGAGTCGCGGAGATCGCTCCGCTATCGAGAGCCCCCACGACGTCCGCGACTTTCTCTACCCCAAACGCAATCAACCGATCGCGCAAATCCTTGAGGGACTGGTACCGATTCATGCCGGATAACTCAAATCGTTGCAGTACCGGTCCGGTGTCGATACCTTGATCCATGTAGTGAATCGTTATTCCAACCGGGATGTTCTTGAGCAGCGACCATTCAGGGCTGCTCATCCCGCGCACCTCCGGCAACAAGCCGAGGTGCACGTTAAGCACACCCAAGCGAGGAATTTCGAGCACCTGTTGCCGAAGGATGCTGCCGCCGGTGAAAACGATCAAATCTGGAAGCCACTGGTGCAAAGTAGAGATCGTGTCTGGCCCATTCTGATCGCGAAAAATGGCAACTGGAAAGTCATAGCGCGAGGCGACTTCGCGCAAACTACGAAAAATCACTGAATGATGCCCAAGGAAGCGTCGGAGGTGGGGATTGCCTAGACACGCGCTGGAGCGGCCCGGCCTTGCAAACAGCTTGCTGCGTGCGAAGCTCGCAACTTCTCGCGGTCCCCATTGGCCGATTTTGCGCAGCAGGGTTTTGCCATCAAAAGAAGGAAGTGCGATAGCTCCTACCGGGACGTAACCCATCGCGGCCAGATGCGCAGCCATGGCGCACGCCGTTTCGCTGTAGACACCGGGGGCAAGAATTACGATGCGCACGCAAAGACCTCACTTGTGGATTCTTCGAAAGCGCGTGTAAGCCTTTGCTCCAACAGCAGAGCATCCGCCAGGAATTTGCAGCCCCAGCTGATGTAGCGCAACGGTTGATATGCACCCCAGGTCGGGTACGATCCGCTCACGCCTCCGGCAATTCCCGGCTGTCCGTGCAGAGGTAGCAGTTGCTTCAGCATTTCGTTCATTTTGAGCGAAGCGTTGAGATAGCGCAGATCATTAGTCACTTCGTACAGACGCAGCCAAACACAGCACATCTGCGCGTTGCCGGTCAGACATGCAAAAGTCCGACTATTTTTGAAATCCTGGTCGTAGGCACCTGCGAGGAACTTATGGGTTTCAAATTTTCGAAGCAATACCCAGGCAGACTTTTCTGCGGATTCGATGGCATCCATACGCCGAAGCAAAATGCCACACTCGAGAATGCCCTGAATTGCGTAGGCGATGAAATGCAAATAATTCGGGTGGCCCTGCAGATTAATGCCATCGATCCATCCGCTGGGCCGAAAATGAGGCAGCGCCCAGTCGAGATTGCGCTCGGCGGCGGAGACATTAGAGTAGCCACGATCTGGGACTTTTGACAATTCCGCCAGCGCCCACGCCACCATGCTGTAGTAGGCGTGAGGTGAACTTTGATACGCCGCCGGACCAGACCAGCTCCCGTCTTGGCACTGCACTTCGGCCAGCCAGGCGCCGGCATTTTGGGCCGATTGCAGAATCTCGATTCTGTGTGTTTCTTTATAAGCACGGACCAAGCCTTGAAGAATCTGCCCGGTATTAAAAACCGACGGACGTGCTTCACTCCCCTGCAAGCCAGCTGGAAAAGCTCCATCCGGCATTTGCAGGGAGAGCAGCCAATCAGTTGCCCGTTCGGCAGCAACAACGGCGTCGTCGTTGTTCGTTGCTCGAGCAAACTCATACAACGTCGGAATGATATATCCCGTAACTTCAGGGTACGATTCGGAGTACCCGGTGAGCAGACAGTAATACGCCGCAATACCACCGTCGAGGCGCTGTGCGTTGAATATCCACTGAAAAAGTGACATTAAAGCGTCGGCGGTGTTTTTTTTTGTTTTCGTATAGGAATAGAGGTGTGAGCGCTCGAAGATGATTCGCACGGCGTCCGAGGCGATTTTTTGCATTAACGGAAAAACACGCTGCGGGGCCCGCAACAGACCCGCGGCTTCGATTGGCAACCGGGCGAGTTGGGCCATGGCTACATGGTCGCGACTTGAGCTCTGGTGGGGCGAAACCCGCATGGAATTTGCGCCACGGATGACCGAAGCGCAGCGTTGTGGCAAAGTCTCGAACTTCACGCTGTGGCCGCCTCGTGTTGCGGAGTGAACTCCTGGGTCGTTTGTGTTTCGCGGGCATCGAGAAAAATCTGCATCCAGTTTTCCAGTGTTAGCAACTGCCAAATCTGCATCGACCAATCTTCCGCACCAGTACGCTGCTCATCGATGAAGCGCCGCACAGCTGCTGGACGAAACAAGCGGCGCTTGCAAATGCTTCCATCAGAAAGTAAGTCGTCGACCATCTCGCGGAGATCGTGCGCGAGCCAGTAATCGATTGGAGCTGCAAAACCAGCTTTCGGCTGCCGGAGGACCTCGGGCGGCAGAACATCCTGCATGGCGCGGCGAAAGATGTATTTTGTGGTGGGCCGTAGGAACCCCTTGAGTTTGAGCTGTGGCGGAATTTGCCATGCCGCAAATTCTGCAAGTTCGCGATCGAGGAACGGAACGCGAACTTCGACGGAAGATGCCATGCTCATCTTGTCGTTGTAATTGAGATTCAGGCTCACCATGAAAATCTTGGTGTCGAGGTAAAGCATCTGGTTGAAAAAATCGGCATGGTGGACAGCGCCGAATGCATGTTTGTGGAGAACCTCAGGGTCGCAGCTTCGCAGCTGGTCTTGAAGTTCATTGGTATATAAGCCGTATTTTTGTTCACCATTCAGATAGGTGCAATTGCGGATAAAGCGCTGCTCGGGCGCCAGCGATGCGCTGCGAGCCATTTTCTTGGCAAGGCGCACACTGCCTTTCAGGGCGGTGCCGCGGAGGCTCGGTAACGCGTTTAAGCCTCTCTCAATTGCGCGGCCGAACAAACGTGGAACTTTTTGATATGCCAGCGCCCAGCCGTGCGCAACATGTTTGCGATAACCGGCGAATAACTCATCTCCGCCTACGCCGGAAAGTAATACGGTCGACTGTTTGCGGGCCTCCCGGCACACCAGATAGGCCGCAATGATCGCGGGATCGGCAGCGGGCTCATCCATGTGCCAAGTGAGGCGTGGCAGCAAGGCCGCGACATCGGGTTCGACCACGATCTGCTCATTCTCGCAGCCCAGGTGGCGGGCCAAGCGAGCAGGAACATTCGGATCATCGAGCGTGGTTTCACCCACGCGGGATTTTCGTGGAAAAGTAATCGTGTAAGTTCGGACAGCCTGCCTCGTGGCCCGTGCCATGATGGCGACAATGCTGGAAGAATCCAGACCTGCGCTGAGAAATGCGCCGACGGGAACGTCGCTGACCATCTGAGCTTCCACCGCACGGCGGAAGCGCTCGCTCAGTTCGTCGGCGAGGTCGGCCTCAGATCGCGGATAGCTGGCGTTCTCCGGCGGAAAGCAAATATCCCAATACTGCCGGATATTGAGTTCGCCATCACGAAACGTAGCACAATGCCCCGCAGGCAACTTAAAGATTCCACGGAATATGGTTTTCGGATCGGGCACCCACAGGAATGTCAAATACTGATTCAGTGATTCGAGATCGATCTCGGCTTCAACCTCGGGCACATGCAGAAGAGCCTTTATTTCTGAGGCAAATGCCAGTCTGCGGCCGCGCTGAATGTAATAGAAGGGTTTAACACCAAAATGATCACGCGCCAGAAATAGCTCGGGGAGCCCGGAGCGCAAATCGCAGATGGCGAAGGCGAACATGCCTTGAAGGCGTTGAACGCAATCCGCGCCTTCCTGTTCGTACAGATGAATAATCACTTCGGTGTCGGTGTTGGAAGCAAAGCGATGGCCTTTGCTTTGCAATTCGTCGCGCAGAGCGACGAAATTGTAGATCTCCCCGTTAAAAGTAATCCAGACCGTGCGGTCTTCATTGCACATCGGCATGTGGCCGCCGGCCGAAAGATCGAGAATGGCGAGGCGGCGGCTCCCGAGGCCAATGTACGAGCCATCAGGAAAGCGGCGCTCCCACAAACCCGAATCGTCGGGGCCGCGATGCGACTGCACGCGCGTCATCGCGTTCAGAACATCAGAGCTTCCCCAATTTGCCAGTCCGGCAATCCCGCACATGGTTCGGCTAGCCCCCAATTTGCTTCGATTTCAGTTCGAAAATCTTGGCTTTTGTGTGAAACATCTGGACTGCCTGAAAGCCGCAATAGATAAGGCCGGGTACGCCGTCTAAGAATCCCAGGCGGAGAAAATAACGGTAGAGAAAAAGAAGCACCGGAGAGCCAGGCAGGGAAAACATTTTCCGCTTGAGCCAGCGGCGGCGCTGTGCCTGCGTGCCGAAAAGCGAGGAGGGCAACTCGCGATCGCTGGCAGGTTGAATGAGGACACGCGATTCCCAGTTGGAATACTCATCATGTTTTTGGATATAACGCGAGAGCGACTCTACGTTGTGATGTGTCAACACATTCTGCAATTTTGCAGTCGGTCCATTTACGATGACATGTTCGTGCACTTCCATGTCGGCCATAGATGTGTCCTGATCTTTCAGACGGCATTCGAACCTTCCTTTGCCTCGGCGGAACAGGAACAATTTCCACAGGCCGATGTCGCCATGGCGCAAGACACGGCCCAGGAACCTGGTGCGCAGCATTACGAAATAGCCGTCGAGTACCGGATTCCGAATGGCTTCGGCAATTTCTTCGCTCAGTTCCGCTGTGAGCACTTCATCGGCATCAAGGAAAAGAATCCAATCGCAGGCGATGGGCAAAGTATTCATTGCCCACTGCCGCTTCTTGGGCCATCCGCCTTGATAATGAAATTGCACGAGCTCACCGCCGTGTGCACGCACGATTTCGGCCGTTCCGTCAGTACTTTGCGAGTCGACCACGTAGATTTGGGCTGCGTCTTTCACCGACTGCAGACAACGAGGCAAATTCTTCGCCTCGTTGCGCACAGGAATGATCACGCTCACCGGCAGAAGCGAGGCCGCGCGCGCATTGACGCTGGCTGACGGTTCAGTTAGTTGGGCTGTGGGAGACAAGTGTCAACATATTATCCCGAGTTTTGCTCAGCTCGTCCTGATGAAATCTCAAGTAAACTGTTGATAACTCGAAGACTCTCTCCGGGGCTTAGGCTACGAGGGAACCTTGTTGTGCACCCATGAGCGCATGCCGCTCGCACCAACGTTCAAGAACATATAGCGACCAGGGGCGCGACCAGGAGGTTTTGCAGTCAAGAAAATTCTCCCACACCCGTCGCGCAGCTGCAGGATTTATTATTCCGGCGAATGGGCCGTCGTCCATCCTGGCGAATGCATTCTCCATCGTGGGCCGCAGTACATCTCGCAGCCAGTGCTCGAATGGGAGCGTGAATCCGCGCTTGGGCCGATGCACAATTTCTTCCGGCAATTCGCCTTTGAGGGCGCGAACGAGCAACGGCTTGGGTGAAGCCCCGTGGAGCTTCCAGGATCCCGGAAGCGCCAGAGCACAGCGCGCCAAGTGATGATCGATCAGCGGAACCCGCAACTCCAAACCGTGAGCCATGCTCATACAGTCCGAATCCCGAAGGAGCGTGTTCGCCATGTAACAGCGTGCCTCAAGGTAGGAGATGCGGTTGACCGCGTCCAAACGAAGCGCGGGACGCACAAAAGAGCGCAGGATTTCTTTTAACGCCTCATCGTCGGGAGAACGAGCCTTTCCGTGCTGGAGTAATTCATCCTGCTGCTCAAGTGTGAACAGCGCACGAGACAGAAAATAAGGATGCTCGAAGGGATTGCCGTTTTGCACAAGCGCATACAGTTTCCGGTTCAGGTCGCTGGTCTTCACCAGCGCTGTGTAGGCATTCGCCACTGAGTGGCGAAGGATTCCAGGCACATATTTCCACGCGCGCAACAGCCGTTCCAGCCGCTGCACTGTGCGAAAAGTGTCGTATCCAGCGAACACCTCGTCGCCGCCCAATCCTGAAAGCGCAACTTTTATCCCGACGGCTCGCGTCTGTTGCGAAACGAAGTACGTATTGATTCCGTCAATCGTGGGCAAATCCATCGCTCTGATTGCAGGATCGACAACGTCATAGAAGTCGGCTTGTGAAACGGTTATCTCATGATGGTCTGTTCGGAAACGTCGCGCAACCGCGCGAGAATATTGGGCTTCAGAGTACTCGGGTTCCCGGAAGACGATGGAGAAAGTGCTCGGGTGCACGCCGTTTCGCTTGAGTATGCCAACCACAGCGCTGGAATCGATTCCTCCGGAAAGAAATACCCCCACAGGGACGTCGCTGACCATCTGCATACGCACCGAGTCATCGAGCAGCGAAAAAATTCTCTCTTCAAGCGCAACGCGCTTTAGTGGAGTCGACTGGGCAGCTTCCCGGCGAGCCGCGATTACGTCTGCATCCACCAGGTTCCAGTATTCTGCTTGCCGCAACTCACCTGCCTGCCAGGTCAGATAGTAGCCGGATGGAAGCACTCTCACCCCTTCGATTAACGTGTGCGGGTCGTAGAGCGAGCCGAAGGCCAGATAGCTGCGCAGGCCGGTAGTGTCGATTCGGCGCGGAATCAGTCCCGTCCCTAGGAGAGTCCGGACCTCGGATGAAAACAGTAAGAAACGGTCGGAATGATAGTAGTAAAGTGGCTTCACGCCCATGGGATCGCGGGCGACAAAAAGACGCTGCTGACGAGCGTCCCACAGCGCGAAAGCGAACATGCCGCGGAATTCATGCAGGCAGTTTTCGCCCCACTGTGCATAAGACTTGAGAATCACTTCCGTGTCGCATTGTGTGTAAAGGTGGAGTCCCTTGCCTTCTAACTGGCGGCGCAGATGGCGGAAGTTGTAAATCTCCCCGTTGTAGACGATCCAATTGCCGGTCTCCGGATCCTGCATAGGTTGATGGCCCGCGGTGGAAAGGTCGAGGATCGCAAGGCGTCGGCTTCCCAGGCCGATTTCGACGCCGCCTTCTGCCCCGCGCAAAACGATTATTCCGCCGTCATCGGGGCCGCGGTGTGCCAAAGATTGAGTGGCGCGACCGAGCACCTCCACTGGGACGTGAGAGTTATGGGCGGCGATGCCGAAAATTCCGCACATATTAATGATTAAGGGCTACTTCGCTTCTCAACGATGAATTCGAGTAGCTTCAGTGTACCGCCGGAAACGAATACGGGGTCTGTGGGAATCAAGAGGAAAACCATTGCCGGGCCTTGTTTTCATTCTGAATCGACTGCCTGAATTTGCGTGTTATACTCGGGCTTCTCCCGATGAGCCGACGATGCGTGCCGCCGCTGCAACTGCTCCCGTAGCGCAAGCGCAAAGCACTGGTAATTCATGGACAACTGAGCCGTGCGTCCTCGAACTGACCAGCATCGTGGCTCTTACAGGTATCATCTTCGTTGCCTTCATCGGCCTATTCCAAAACTATCTCGCCAAGATCGACGACTTCGCCGATAGCGCTTCCTACATGCAAATAGCCGCAGCTATCCAGCATTGGGATTTCAGGGGCCTCGCCATCGGACACTTTTGGGGATTGCCCTACCTGATGGCGTTATTGTCGAAAATAACCGGCGCCTCAGAGCGCGCCTCCTTGCTTATCATTTCTGTCGGTTCGTCGCTCGCGTCAGTGATCTTGGCACGTCGCCTGTGGGGAGGCCGGATAGCCGGCTTGTTTGCCGTTCTCAGCCTGGACTGGATACAACGCTCGTTTCTTGGAGGTTCGGAACCGTTATTCGTAGCGCTTCTGTTCGCCTCATTCCTGGCCGTTCGCCGCGATCACTGTCTGCTGGCCGCGCTACTGGCCGCGCTTGCGACCGTTTGTAGGCCTTTAGGAGTGTTTGCACTGGTTGCAATCGGCGCGATGCTGCTGTGGCAGCGAAAATATCTGAAATGCGCCGCCGCTACGGTCATTGGCGCGGTGATCGGACTGGCATATGCATGGCCCATCGGGCATTACTTCGGCAGCCCGCTGGCAAACGTGCACGGTTATGATCCGAAGGGCAATATCTTCGGGATTCCGTTTTACGCCATCATTCAAGGAACGATGCTGTATCCCGCGTCCTGGACAAATTTGATTTTGAGCTTCGGATGGATATTGTTTATCACACTCGGCGCCATTGCAATGATTGCGCGTGAGGAATATCGTGCGTACGCGCGGAGGTTTCCGGTGGAGAGCATTTTTGCCACGCTCTATATGATTTCGATCTATTGTTACAACTACCCTTCCTGGGCGCGCGGCAGCTTCGCGCGATTCATGATTCCTGCGTTGCCATTCGTACTGGTGGCGCTGATGCGCTGGATTCCCAAAGATCGCCGGCTGCTCTGGGCATGCGCCATAATTATGCCCGTATTGGCTGCAGCCTCGGCGATCGGAGTGCAGCACGTCGTGCTCGCCATTCGCCGGATTCTTTGAAAGCCACGGAGGGCCACGGATTCAGGGCAAGACCGTAGGTTCGGCTGGGCACTAATTAATCAGCCGCTTTCGCGAAATGACAACCCTCGATCGTGCTTAGAAAGCAGCTGTTTCGCGACTGCAAGAATCCGCTCCACATGTAACTTCCAACTGAAATCAAAAGAACGTAATATTGCTTTCTTTGCCATCTCCCGAGCAATTTCAGGAACACGTATGAGCTCTGCAACATTTTCAGCGAGGTCTTGGGCTGAAAAACGGGGAAAATACAATGCCGCTTCCCCGCAAATTTCGCGGTGAACGGGCAAGTCCGAGGCGACGATCGGAAGGCTGCTGGCCATGGCTTCTACGAGCGGGTGTGCGAACGATTCTGCGTAGGCTGGTGTTACGTAAACATCGGCATTGCGATAGACACAATGCAGCTGCTGGTACGGAATGGCGCCAAGCTCAACGACGTCATCGGCTAATCCGAGGTTGTCCACGAGAGAAGCCGCGGACCCGGAGCAATATCCGCTGCGGTTTTTTTCCGCACCGAGATTGCACGTTAGAAATAAAGTGACCCTCCGCGGATAAAGTTTCCGTCTTATCTGCGGCAAAGCGCGTATTAGAGTTTCAAAGTTGCGGTAGTAATTGTAGTGGCTGACGAAAAGCAGTCGCACGGCGCCGCGAGCGGAATCCAGTTTGTCGCGGAGATCATCCGGTAACGATGTGCCGCCGCGAAAGAATGCCTCGTTATCGAAACCGTGATGAACGGCAGCGATGGGCTTACCCATACACAATTGCAACTCCCGGGCAAAGGCCTCGCTTGGCGCGATGACGTAGTCAGCGGCGGCGATTGACCATCTTGCAAGAGCCGCCTTTATTTCAGTGTCAAGCCAAATTCGATAATCTCCTCGCCTTCGAAGATCGAGAAGGAAATCGCGCGACGTATACAGCGCATTTCGGCTCAAGAGAATCTGCGGCACCGGAGAGCGAAAGATCGCAAAATTTCCTGTAGAGAGTAGAACATCCGCGGCCGTTTTCCGAATCAGGGCAGGAACGGCTCGCTGCTCCGCGATAAAACGCAGCGCCGCATCGGATGAATTGCACCCCCCGATAAAGGCGATATTGGGCGAAGGCTGCAGTTCGCCGGCGAGTCGCGCATCGAGCAGAACCGTAACCTTCACATCTTCCTGTTGCGCGAGGTGCGGCACGACATTGCGGACGTAGGTCACTCCGCCGCCAGCGCTCGCGGCCAGCGCATTGATGAATAGATGCATCATCGAGGCGATGAGGCGGGAACCGGGCGTACTGGCATGTTGAGCCTGCGCCAAGCCGCATTCACGCTAACGGTTTCTGGTAGGCCCGACGACTGCAATTCTGCGAGAACGAAGACCGCCGTCCAGAAGAAAACGTTCAGATGGAATCCGACCGCGAATAGCCAGTCTTCAAAGAAGGCGTGAACCAATCCAGCCATGCACACCAACACCAACGGAACGCTAAATGCGTGAACATCGCGAGTACGCCACATTCGCGAATAGCCGCGGTACACCTGGCGCAGGATCAATCCCAGCACGATCACAAACGGGGAGATCCCGAGCAGGCCGACATAATCGAGAATGGCCAGATAACTATTGCCGTGCTCGCGCGCTTGTGCGGCAGAAGTGCTGAAAACCAGGCCTGAAGAAACCGGTTGTAGCTGGACGACGACGTCCGTACCGAAACCGGTCCCAAACCAGGGATTCTCTTTGATCACACCTACCGTCTCTTGCCAGGGTGACTCCCGCGAGCCCAAAATACCTTGATCGCGCTTGCCCTTATAAATCACTTCTTCCGTAAAAGAGCTCACCAGGGAATCGAATTTTTGCGGCTGCAAAACCGCGGTCGCTGCGACCAGAAAGATCAAAGCGAAGACTCCTTTGATCAACAGGTGATGACGCCGCAGAGAAACACACATCACTATGACGGCTACCGCGCACGCCAGAATGCTGGCGCGGGAAACGGAGTAATACAGCAAGCCCGCCGCCAGAAACAAAGCGAACGCTAACCGATGACGTAGGTGACGTTCATCAGTGCAGAGGACCGCCCAGAGCAAAATGGGGACCACGACAACCCCCATAATCGCTCCCAGCGAGTTAGGATTGCCGAACACCTCGTAGTGCAATCCCCAATAACACAATGCAGAAAAATAAGTGAGGGCTTCGCATGCGGTTACCAGGCCAGAGAAGAATGCGCGTTCGCGGCCAGCTACAGCTACTCGTGCGCCCCCGGTTTCATAAAGAAAAAGCAGAAAAAAACTGCCCGACTTGAGCAGAGACAGCTCCATGAGGCGGGATACCATCGACGAAACCAGGGCCGACAAAACACAAAGCATCGCGACGAAGTGGATGGCGTTGAAGCTTTGCCGGCGGTCACGCTCGAGCCACTTCACAATTCCTACGAGCGCGCCTACACCCAGAAAAATCCAGCGAGAAGTTGTTCCCACACCGGAGAGCGGCAAATCCGTACCCGCCCACAAGAAAGTCAGCATCATCACTGCGAAGAACCATTTCTCGTAATGCCAAACCGCAACAATAACAGCCTGCATCAACAGCAAGCCCCCGAGAACCTTCGCGTTCGTAAAGTAAGCGGGCCGCCATTCGGCTAACGCCACCAGCAAGCTCAACAACACCGCTGTGGTCAAAAACCCGAAGAGCTTGGAGTCCGTTTTCATTAACATGTCGAGACCTTAGCCCTGCAGACAAACCGCACAGCTTTTGCCATGCCTTCCGCGCAAGCTTCCGGCGTGAATGCCAGAATCCGCGAAGCAGAACGCGCACCCATTCTCGCTACGGTCTTCAGATCGCTCAGTCTTGTCATGGCGCCCGCAAGCGCGCCCACATTTCTGGCGGGCACGATGAACCCATTGTCGCCGTCTTCCACCAGATCGGGCACGCAGCCAGCGACATCCGTAGCGATGACCGGCAGACCGCAAGCCATCGCTTCATTCACCACCAGGCCCCACGTATCGCTGTGCGTCGGCAATACAAGCGCATCCGACAATGCATATAGCTCCGCCAACTTCTCGCGGTGAACAAACCCAGCGAGAACAACGTAACCGGGATGAATCGCCGCTGCTTGTTTCGCCAGCTGCAAGCGCGACGCTCCGTCTCCCGCGAATACTAATCCTATTTCAGATCGCTTGTGTGGCTCCAGTTTGGCATAAGCGGCGAGCAGATCAAAGACTCCTTTTTCCGCAATCAATCGGCCTGCATAAAGGAAATACCGTTCAGGCAAGGCGTAGCCGCGGCGGACCTCGGCGGCGGCGCTTCGCGCCTTCGCGCCATGCGTGGCATAAAAATTCACGTCAACCGCATTGGGCGCGCCAAATATCCGCTCATACGGCGCACCTAAAGCGGCGAGATAATCGTGAGAAGACGTGCCGGCTGAGACGAAAGCCACACAGCGCCGCGCAAAACACACCTTCATTCTCTCAATCATTCGCCAGCGGCGGCGCAGGTCGTGCCGGGTGCTCTCTGACCACAGCAGGAGTGGAACCTTATTTCTACCGGCCCACCAGGCAGCTTGCCAGGAAGCCACATAGTTGTATCCCCCGCACAGGATTGCCTGAGGATCCTGTCGTTCCAGGGCGGCAGTAACGCCGACATTTACAAGCAAGTTGTGCTTGCCCCAGCGGTAGCGCCATGCCGGCAGGACTTCATAGGAAAAACGGATTTCATCCTTATATACATGCCACTGACGCAAAATGGGATCGGTTTCGGAGAGAAAGATCACGTGCAGATCGATATCGTCGCAAGCCGCAAGCGCATTGAATACCGGAATGCGATAAGGGGCGATGATCTCGGTGACGAGTAGCAGACGGAGCTTCAACCGGCACACCCCCTATAGATGCGAGAGAGACTCTCTGCCTGCTGCGTGAGAGTGAACCCTTGAAGAATGGTGCTGCGAGCCGCTTTGCCTATCTGCCCGCAGCGCGCACTGTCGTGAAGGAGGCCGCCGATTATCCCTGCCAGTTCTTCTTCATTTCCCGGATCGACCAAAAAACCATTCCATCCGTCGCGGATGACTTCCGCAATTCCCTGCCCACGGCATGCGACTGCCGGTTTACCCGATGACATCGCTTCGAGATAGACGCAGCCCAGTCCTTCGTAACGGCTCGGAAGAGCGAACAGTGTACAACGGCTCAGCGCATCCGCCACTTGTCGACGGCTCCGCCGGCCAAGAAACTTAACGTGCCCGGAGATCCTCAATTCTTTTGCCAACGAATATAAGCGGCCGCGTTCCGGTCCTTCGCCGATGATTTCCCAGCTCACAGACGGAAACTCGGGAACCAGCAACCCTACTGCGCGCAGCAACAGCTCGTGACCCTTAGTCGGAATCAGGTTTCCAATGCTCAAGATCACCGGTGAAGCCGGTTCACGCAAAACCGGTTGAAACAGTTTCGGGTCCACTCCGTTGTAGACTACAGCCGTGCAGCAGCTCGGCCCGCCCCCTTCCAACACCTTCTCGCGAACTCGCTCGCTGACACAAATGACGCGGCCTGCATTGCGAAAAACAT
Source organism: Candidatus Sulfotelmatobacter sp. (assembly GCA_030039165.1). Lineage (GTDB taxonomy): Bacteria > Acidobacteriota > Terriglobia > Terriglobales > Acidobacteriaceae > Sulfotelmatobacter. Next base: position 50,036 of record JASHQM010000091.1, read on the forward strand.
TTTGAGAAACTCGTCGGCACCACTCTCCCGCTTTGCCTCTCACTTGCACGGTGGAAAAAACATCGAGTCCGTGTACCGTAACCACGTATGGAATAGCAAGTTCGGCCTGCAGCAACATGGCAGTATGACCGCAAGGAAGCGGAGCATGCGCATGAATTAGGTCGATTTTGATTCTCCGATGTAGTTCGCGAAGTCTGTTTACAAGCCGAGCGTAGAGGAATGCTCCAGCTAAGGGCAGCCCATATCCGCCAGGCAGCGACAAATACCGAGCCCATTCGACCGCGGGTACGCTCACGTGAGCGCGAGACCGCATTCGATAGACGGGTTCAACTGCGATCACCGTGTTTCGAATTCCCGATTCAGCCAGGGCCGCTAATGGCTCAGCGATGAAGCAGCCGACGGCGTCATCGTGATTTGTTGGATAGAAAGGCGTCAAAGTGAGCACGTGCAACTCGCGACTGACCGGGGACGGAAATACGACATCAAGTGTATTCGTCATCTTCCCGCGCGCCTCGCGACAACTTCGCTGAAAGCTTGTTCCCATTGGCGGGTGATGATATCCCAGTCGAACTGTCGGGCATGAACAGCCGCAGCTTCCCCCATTGCGCAGCGAAGATTGGGTTGACAAATCAGCAGCGCCAACTTTTGAAATAATTCTTCATCGTTTGCGGCCAGAAAGCCAGTTTTGCCATCCACTACATATTCGGGGCGATAAACATTCATCGCCACCGCAGGCAGAGCGCTCGCCGCAGCCTGCAAAAGAACTTGCGGATGCCCCTCGAGAATGCTGGGAAAAAAGAAAATGTCGGCCCGGCGCATCTCCTCGCCCAGTTCCCGAGAAGACAAATGTGCAAGGAACTTCACGTTCGAGCAAGACAGACTTGCAGCCATATCGCGACACTTCTGCTCTTCTTCTCCCCGGCCGGCGATGCGGAACTCTACCTGCGGCCAGCGCGCCGCCTGTTGAATGACTAGTGTTGCACGCTTGTAAGGGCGAAGCGATCCTGCAAACAAAACTGTCGTGTGGGCATTCGACCTGGGCGTGCGCGGTGAAAAAAAATATCTGCTATCAGCTCCGTCGTAACGAACGCCGGCTTCCCTTCCCAGGCGCTGCAGCACGAGCTGACTCAAATACTTCGCATTCGTGAAAACCGCATCACCTTCGCGAACATTACGCGCCAGCCCGGAACGGATGGGCTCGGAATTGTATAGACCGCCTGAAATAACATAAGTTACAACCGCGGTTTTCAGATGCAGAATCCGCCGAAGGAGGAAGAACGCCGCATCCAGCGGGCCCTCGCGCGGGAAGAAATAAATATCCGGCACGTTCCGCAGAAATCTCGTCAGCACTCGCGGCGTATTTCCCCTGGTCTCCCAGCGCACCAGTCGCGTGTTAGGCCGATTGGAAATTCGAGCGTCGGGGCAATCCTGATGCAGCAGCGTCAGTTGAAACTTCTCGGGCGATAACCGCGCCGCCACTTCTTTCACGGTAAGATTCTGTGCGTTCGTATCCGCCTCATCCGCGAAGGACGGCGTAAAGACGCTGATCATGTGGGGCAAAGTCGAACGCAACTCAGAACCCAATGGTTTCGGATGTATGCATGGAATTGGCCCATTCTAGCCGAAGTTCCGCAAGCCGCGCCCGCAACACGAGTTCGCGATCCCGTTCGGTTCGCCAGCGCTCGATGTGTGTATGCGCATGCTGCAGCAAACGCCGCCGAACAGACTTATCGGTATTTACTGGGATAGGCCGCAGCTCACGCGGATCAGCCTCGAGATCGTACAACCGCTCGGCAGCCAGATTTAATTCCACAACAAGTTTGTAACGGACTTCGCGCACGGCCATGATGCGAGATCTGAGGCGATTGCTGGAATGCCTCTGAAATGGGTTTGTGCATCCGGCGGTGGACTCCACCAGCGCCGGCTCATCCCATTTCGAACCTCTCTGAATCTCACCCCAGCGGCTGCGGGCCGGCAACATGGCGGCAGTCTGCGCCTGAGCCGCATCAGCGAGTGTCGGCGCAAGATCGGCCAGACTGAAAGGAGATTCTGTCGGCCTCTTTTCCACCCCAGGAACGCGCAGCAGCAACGGAACACGAATCAACTCCTCCATCAGGTCTGCAGGCACATGATAGCGGCGGCCGTGATCGAGAAATTCTTCTCCATGGTCGGCGGTAAGAGCAAAAACACAGTTCTCCCATAGATTGACGGTACGCAGCGTATCGACCAGCCGGCAGACCTGCACGTCGACCCAGCGGATTCCCGCGTCGTACAAAGTTATGATCTCGTCGCGGCATCGGGCGAGCCGGCTCGCGTCGAGATCCTGCCGCAACCAGTAGGAATTTAGATAGCGGGCACGGTTTGCCGGCACTTTTTTCCCCATCAATTCCAGCGCCTCCTGCTTGGGAAAGTACGGCGCGTGCGGATCCATCAAGTGCAGCCATAGAAAGAAGGGCTGTTCTCCCACCGAAGCCACCCAGGACCGTGCGAAGTCAACTATCGTATCGGCGGCAGGAAAGCGGCGCTGCTGGTCAAGAGATTCCGCCGGCGGCACCGCCCAGCGCTGGCAATATTGAAAATAGAATTCGTCATAGATGTGAGCCGCGAATTTTGACTGGCGGGTAACCTTCTGCAAGCGCCAGTTCAGCCGACTCCGCCAATTCGTTTCATAGCTCACCTGCCCGTTTCGCGCAGAGGGTTGATCATGTGGCACTGCTCCATTTGCCTCGGCAGTCGGAAAATCGCGAAACACATCGAAACCCTGCTGGTATCCAAAGCGCGGCGAAATGTATGGATTGCCTGCGCTGTACGCGGCGGTCGCATAGCCTGCCTGCTTCAACGCGGAGGCCAGCGTGGGTTCGCCCGGCGCGATGCCGAGCACGTCGCGCCCGAGCGCAAGCGGAGCACGGGCAGCATGAATTGCAGGGAGTGAGTAATAAGTCGGCGTGCCGGCGACAATCGCGGCCGGAAAAACAAAACTCTCCCCAGCTAGCGAATCGAGGAATGGAGTGGTGGGGCGTCGATATCCGCCGAAACCAGTATGATCGGCGCGAAGGCAATCCACCGTCACCAGCACAATTGATTTCTGTCGGCCCACTACGCCTCCACTCCATGCACCAGCGCAGCTAAGCGAAATTTCTGCTTTGTCACCCTCACCTGCACCCTTCCCTGTGCGGTTTCGAATTGGCCATGTTGCACCAGCTGGAAAAGTTCCCGGTCGTGCACATAAAGAAGAGCGGAATATTTCGCCTCCAATGCCGAAAAAAACTGATCGAGCAAAACCAGCGTGCGGCTGCGGAAATCTCTTACCGACGAATGGAAGTTGATGGAATGCAGCGAGACGATGGCTGGCAGGCCACGATCAAAGCACTCGTCCGTCCGCCGCATGCAATCGTCGATCGAGAACTGTCCATGGACCGCCGGCTCGAACTCGACGTTTCGGTAAAGCTGCAAAACCTCATCGCCCGCGAAATGAGGGGGCGTGAAGACTCCCGGCCCATTTTGCGCGGCGTTAACGCCGAACTGCCCCCACGCGCGATTCGTATCGCCATTGGCGCGGTAGCCAGGAGCGCATGCGGAATGCGGCAACCGGGAAAACATACGCGAGAACCATCCTACTGCCTGCCCGATCAGGCCGGCCTGCTCCTCTGCAGTCAGAAATGGTTCGCCGGAACTCTCAGAATCGTAGTATTCGTAACCGATCCACGGCATTCGCCAATAAATATAAGGGGTGCCTGCCTGCCATAAGGTTCGCAGCAGTTCGCCGCGTTCTCCTCCCTTCAGATGACGCTCCGCAGCGCGGCGGCAAAAGTGCGTGGTGCCGTGGAGAGCAGGGTGAAATGCTCCCGAGGCAACGCCATCTTTATAGGCCTGAAATAAACCAGGACGGTTCCAGCCTCTCGGCAACCCATCGGGCAAAGGCAACAGGTAAATTTCTCGAAAATTCTCGGCTTCCATGCGAGCAAAGTCGAGATTCGCTTGCACGAAATTCATTTCCAGGCAAGGCAGGCGCCCGGCCGAATCGCGATGGCACTTCAGAGTTTGAAGCAAGGCTCCAACATCCTCGGCGGTTTCCAGGGTATAGAAATCGTAGGCACGCTCACCAAGTATGAGACCCGCTTCGCGAAGCTGCTCAAGACCTTCGCAGTCGCGCACTCCCACGCGCCCCCAATCGTCGCTTTGCAACAAAACCAGCGGCCGGTCGAAATGAAATCCCGCGCGCGGCAGGAAATCGAGAGCCTTGTGCCATATATTGCGTGGCTTCAGCATGGCATGGTCTCAAAGCTCCGTGCGAGAGCGATCGGATGAACCCCCTGCTTCATTTCTGCGCCCAGGCGCTGAAGTTGGCGGTAAAAGCGTCATTAAACCTAGGAAAGAGCCACTCCAGTCCAGATGCGGCCAGGTTCAACACAGGCACTATCGTAAAGCATAGAAGCTTGCCGAGCACTGGGGGACGAGCAAACAAAACCATGCAGGCAAGGATTGAGCGAAATAATCCCGAAATGCTGCTGCCTTCCGGGAGAATTTCAGCTTTCTGGAATCGCCCCAGAAGAATTTGCAAACCGGGAGGCATGAACCGCCAGGCGTCTGACTCGGAATCGCGCAGCCAGACTGAAGGAACGCTCAGAAAAAGGGACCCTCCGGGCCGCAGCACGCGGTAAACTTCGGAGATCACTTGGGCCGGCTCGGGTGCGTACTCCAACATCTGCGTGCAGATCACGAAGTCGAATGTGCCTGCAGCGAAAGGCATCTGTTCCCCTCGACCGACCACACTCACCAGCGGCGTGTAGCGCAGGTCGAGAGCCAGATACCGCCCGCCCCGATGCTGCAACAGCGGCCGGTACGGTTGCAGCCGCCCACCAATGTCGAGAACACACAGATCGCCCGCAGGCAGTCGCGACAACCAGGCGCGTAGAATTTCCCTTCTCCTCCTAAGCACAAGCCAGTTGGGATTAGTCAGGGAAGGATTCAGCCTTTGTTGTGATTCGCGCTCAAAGTATGCCAGCGTTTCTGTGCTCTGCACTGTCGCTTGAATGGGCCACGCACGCCAAGGGTTAGCCTATTGTCACAGATATCCTAACTCTCGGAGCCTTTTTTCGATAATGCGCTGTTCGGTCTCATCGAGCGCCGAAGCTTCATCACGCAGCAAATCCTGAAGGATGAATTCCAGGAGTGCTTCTACATTGTGGAATCTGCCATCGAATTTTCTTTCCGCCGCGGCGCACAGTTCTTCGGGCAAACGCAGCTCCCGAGTTCCATTCATTGAACTCCCCCCGGCCATTACGGCAATGCCGCTCGAACGCGCACCCAGATGGCTCGACCGATCAGGCGATCGTCGGCATCGAGGCCAAAACTAACCGCGACACATGCAAAGACCATATATGCAAGAACACTCGCGACACCAATGGCGAGCCACTCATGTCGCAAGAGCGGTATATTCATCCTCACAACTCCAGCCACCGCCAGCGCTGCGAGAGAAGGAGCAATGAGGTGCACATAGCTACGGTTATAGGGCGAAATCTTCAAAACCCGTCGTACCTGCCATAGATTAAGGACGTTTATCCCTATGTTGGTAGCCGCTGCCGCAATGGCCGCGCCGATAATGCCCCAGACCGGGATGAGAAGAGCGCTCAGCGCGATCATCACAGTTGTCATGAGGGCCTGTACTCTGATCAGGCGTTTTTCATTGCCTGACATGAGTAGGAGATAGCCCACCGAACCGACGCCGCAGTTTACCAGTTGACCCACAGTCCCGATCACAAGAATGGGCCATCCCATTTCAAACTCATGCCCAAAAATGCGCATCAAAGGACGTGCAAAAACAATGATTACGGTTGCCATTGGCAACGTAAGACCCACCACCCATTTGGTCAACGACTGAAACAGGCGGCCGAGCACCGCGTGCTCTCCGCGTGCATGCAAATCGGCGATGGTGGGGCAGAAAATCTGATTCACCGAGTGCAGCACAAGGGGCACATACGCTACCATCGCCGCGGCAACCGAGTAAATCCCCACCTGTCGTGCCCCCTGAAAGTGGCCGAGAGCAACCTTGTCTACCTGGGAGATAGTGAACTCCATGGCTCCCACGCCGAGCACTGCTCCGGAGAACGTCCAGACTTCGTGCGGAATTCGTGCCCAAGGTTGCGCGAAGAATCTCGCCGGATATGGAGTGAGCGCGCGCACGCTCAGGATCAGCAAAACCAAAACAATCAGCCCGCTGAGAACCTGGGCACCGAGATATGCATCCAGCCCGCCCACAGCTGTAATGAGGCCAATCGACAGGACCATCATCAGCGGTACGCCCATGAAATTTATGATCATGGTGCGCTGCGCCAACTGCTTATATCCAACAAGCGTCTTTCCGTAGAAGACGCTCAGCCCACTACAAACCATCATTGCCGCAAACAAAGGAAGATATCGCCTCAACTCGGGCGCGTGGTAGAAATGTGTTGCGATCCCGGGGCCAAATAACAACAGAAGCGCGGCGGACCCTATGCTCGAAAACAACATGATGCCGCTGCCGCTCCACAGCAGCGCATGAAGTTCACGAAATTTTTCGGCCTCCCGGTAAACTGGGACATATCGAACGACACTCTCGCTCAGACCCAAGCCGTCGAATATCGCGATAAATCCAACTAGAGTCGCACCCAGAGCGTAGAGTCCGAGCACTTCCGCCCCCAGCACCCGGGCCAGATACACTTTGAAGGCATAGCTTGCGGCCGCGGTAAAGATCGTCCCCGCAAAAAACACTCCCGACTGCCGTGAGATTTGGCCCACATGCGAGCGAAACTGCTGGCTCTCGTTCGATAAGCTGAGCTGATCTCTGATCGCCCTGGGAGGACGCGGGGTCGCGGGGACGTTCGGGCTCTGCGGAGTTCGGACCGCACCCTGAGTTTGCACTATGCGGACCTCGCAACCGGCTGTGTGGACTCCGCCCCGAGCAATTGCGCCAGCAGCTGCGGATCGATCTGCTGACCACGGAAACCGTCGTCTAGTGCCTGGCGTTCCCGAGTCTCGTCCTTATGCTTCGCGACCTGGTGCGGAAGCTGACTAATCTCGTCGGCGCTCCGAAGAAGATATCCGGCCGCGAATTTGGCGTATTGCTGCACGTAACCAAACGGCGAAAAGCTCAGCCATTCGCAAATAAAGCAAGGGATACCGCGCTCGACGCAATCGAGCACCGTGGTCGACTCAATCGTCACCCCGGCCCACGTTCGCGAGAGCAGATTTTCCGAGAGTGGTCCGCTCGCGAGACTGACCAGTTTGCGATCGTGCAGCGGCAAAACTCTTCCCATAACCTCCGCCCGTTGCGCCACACTCTCGAAAGGATGTAACTTGAGCACAACCTCGTATCCTCTCTGCCGCGCCACAGCACAAAGCGCAGGCAACAGCTCACCGTACACCTCCTCGGTCCTCATGCCCACGTTTTCGTAAGGTTCGGAGAAAAAAACAATTGCAGCTTTCTGTGTGGGAAAGTCGCCAGTCGCAGGATGTGCAAAAGAAGAGGAATGCGCGTTAAGCGGCGCACCCACAACGACTTTATCCGCCGGCTGGCGGCATACCCGGACCAGATAATCACGCTCCAGATCGTTCTTGGCCAGATAGAAGTCGCAACAGAGCCGCTTGGCCAGATAAAAACCGTCCATCGCGCCATGATGAAAATCGAGCGTAGGGATGTCACGCCGTGACGCAAGTAATACAGGAATGCGCGTGTTGACGTTCGTGTCGTCTCCGCAAAGCACGCCGCACACCCTCTCCCGCTCGAATACCCGGCGCCAGGCATCCCGAACGGAAAGACCTTGGGCGATGGTAGCGGGAAACTGCTCAAACAGCCCCAGGCGTCGCAGTCTCACCAGCTCCAGATTCGCTTCTAGCTCAAGGCTCAGACTTGTCCATTTTTGCAGGATCTGTTCGAGCTCACGGCGAGGTGAGTATATTTCTGCGTACGATCCCAACTCACGAACAATCACGTTCCCCGCCGCATCGAACACTTTCGCGCTGCGTCGCGTGGCTACTAGCAGAAATGTCTGTTCGGGAAGCAGCTTCGCATAGGCGGAGGAAACTCGAGATACGTTGGTATAGGCACTCGGGATCAACACTACTGGCTTGCCGTACGCCTGCAGGCTCCTGGCAAAGCGAGCCCGCCAACGGTATGTCGCATCGTACTTGTCCAGGAAAATTTCCTTCAACTGCGCAGGCGAAAAATGGCGCAGTAGGCGGACGTATTGCAGTATTCGCTTCGCGTTGGGAGCGACGAAATTGTTTCCATAGCAATGTAACGGCGACGAGAGAACACGGGCAAAAATGGAGGCCACCCTTCCCGGGCGCGTGGACCATAGCGCCATTGGGCGCGAAATCTCCGCTGCCATGCGCTCCAGGGCGAGAACTGACGCGGCCTCTTGAAGAATATCCAGGCAGTACAGGTTCCACCAATCCATTTCCTCACAATCGAGCAATCGTCCATCACCGCCAGACAAAATTTCACTCGTGCGGCGAATGTCTTCGACATCTCGAGTAAAATCCTCCACTCTGAGCAACGGGCAATGTATTTTGTTCGACCACCTTGCGGCAGTGCGAGGCGAAGACCTGCCCAAGTCGACCAGCAAATCCCACGATTCGGTCGTCCAGGGCCCTCGGTCGGCAGAATCTTCGGGTTGTATCAGTAAAACTCGCATGCGGCAGATGAATCTCGCTTAAACCGGCCTTCGCAAGATACGGCGTATAGCTTGCTCACCAGCCGGCCATCGCTTTATCAATTGGGCCGAACGATACCGAGTGATTCCGCGGACATGACCGGCGAGAGACCGTGTCAAGGTTAAATGCAAGGTCTGACGACCGCTGTTGGCGAAGCGTTCCTTATAGCTCTCAGTGCCGAGACCGAGATCAACAACAGTAACTGTGGGATCATCGCAAGCTGCTGTGATGATTTGGGTGAGCAGGTACGCACCCGGGGAGGACTTCTCAAAGCCGGGATCGAGCGCGGGCTGATACCAGAACCATGAGCCGGCAAACTGAAAGCCATAATTCCACGCAACCGTCCTTCCGTCCACCCGCAGGCAGCTCATACGCAGCCAGCCGGCATCAGACAGCAACTTCGCCAGTTCCTCCAAGAATCGCTGCCTGTCGGGGTGAGCGAGGTTGCTGGTGCGCCCTCCGGCAACAAATCTCGCCACGTGCGCCTGTACAAAGTGCGGTAGCTCATTCGCGACCTGTTCCCAGCTGTGGAGATGCTCGAGTTGTGGCGAGAACCTCTGCATGGCGTTGATCACACGTCGTCTGTTCTTACCCCGCAGGCTGGCTTTGAAGGCTTCGCGTTGCTCGGCAAATGGTAACGAAACCTGCGCGCACCGGTAAGCCGGACGCTCGAACAGATGGTATCCGTACCTGCCAGCTGCCTGTCGTAAGGCGGCCGCGCTTGCCGAATCTTGGGGCAAATTCGCAAGCGTGATGTGGGCATCCAAGTTGGCACACTGCTCCAGCACCGCTTCGACAATTCTTTCGCGGAAATCCGGCGAGCTGAGGAAATCGCAGTAGTCTGCCGTTGTGTCCGCCAGAAAGCTAACCTCGCGGCCTGATGCGTCTATGGCTAGAGCCGCCAACCCGGCCAACGATCTATTTTCGTCCTCCAGCAACAGCAACCACGGACGCCGCGACTCTCCGTATGCGACTTCCACAGCACGGGCCCACTGCCAAGTTAAGAAAATCTCAGGACTCTCGGTCTGTTCGACAAGCCGGTTCCAGCGATCGCAAATCTCCTGCTGATCAGGGATGTGATGATGTTGGACTAATCGCAAAGCTTCCGGCTGTCGCCTAGAACTGCTGCGGACGGCGAGATCACGATGATTTGGAATGATAGTGCTAACCTTCATTCTTTACGCGACTTTCGCCAGTGGGCTAGGTTCTTCCCGCCCTAACTGTTTGCGCAACGAGCGATGAAACCCAGAAACGTGGGCTTCAAACTCAGCCAGGGTCATGTCGCCTGTCACATGGACCCTTGGCAAAGCGAAGCGCGGCAGATTGGCCCCGAACCCGCCTCCGAAGTTGAGAAATGCCGCCTTGTACCCCGCTCGCTGCGCCAAACGCAATTCGCGTGCCGAAACGGCGTCTATTCCGCCGAAGGGAAAGGCAAAGGCCCAAACCGGGCATCCTAGCGTTTGCTCCAACCGCTTGCGGCTCTCTGTAATTTCGAACCAGGCATGATCTTCGGGCAACTGCGAGAGCATGGGATGACTCAACGTATGCGCGCCAATCGACATTCCGGCGGCCAGCAGTTTCTGCAAATCAGAGGGCCCAAGCAGGCCAAAGCGCCTGTATGCAATCGGATCAGCCATTCGCTGGAACGCAAACTGATCGCAAAGCCGAAGTTTCGCCCGCACCGCATTGAGAAAACGGTTGCACGTTTCCTTGTCGCAGGTTACAAGGATCCTTCTCAGATCGCGGTACAGCGTGTCACGCTGCCACTTCTCTCCGATCTTCCCGAAAACTTCAACCCCGTCCAGTTCAATAGAGAATGGGGCCTCCGCTGCCGTCTCCAGCATCAAATAGAGTTCCTCATACCACAACATGCACGCAGTATCGTTCGCGGAGAGCCCAATGACCAAAAAAAGGCACGGAACTTGCTCCTCCTGCAAGATCGGCAGCATGTCGGTAACTACGTTGACCAGCCCGTCATCACATGTCACTAACACTGCTCGTGGTGGAAGTTCGCCCTTCCCTTCGCACCAGGCGAGCATCGTCTCAGGCGAAATCACGTTGTAGCGGGCGCGCAGCAATCGCAACTGCCGGCGAAATGCCGCAGCTGTCACTAGGCTGCCGTCTAGCACGGGATCGCTCGCTCGATAACCTTGCGGCAGCACTCCGTGGTACGTCACAATGCTCAATCCGTTGGCAGCACTTCGCCGAAACACCCCTGCCCTTGCCAATGAGGGATAAACCACGCGTTTAAGGAGCGAACTTACGACTCTCATTTAACGATGAACCATCTCCCAACTAAGCGGAGTCGCCCTTGCAATGTCACAGGCAGCGCGGCGGCCAAGGATCTCGGTGAGGTGGCGCGTATGCAGCCCCAGACCTGGACGTATCGAGCGAACGTTTTCGGTAGTGAAAACCTCGCCTGATTTCACTTCCCGCACCACATAAAGCGACCGCCGGAAAACTTTGCCGCTGCTTTCCTTTTCACCCGGCCCAAAGCGGACTGTTCCTAGCGCCTTCTCCGCCACACGCACGGCTTCCACCAGTGCCATGAATTCAGGCGGCTCCAAGGAGAACTCGCTATCCGGACCCGGAGTCGATCGCGAAAGCGTGAGGTGCTTCTCAATGATGGACGCACCCAGAGCAATCGCAGCGACCGGGACGGCGATTCCCAGCGTGTGGTCAGAAAGCCCTACCGGAACATCGAACCTGCGCTCGAGCTCCGGAATCGTGCGCAGGTTCATCTCCTCGGGAGGTGCGGGATATGCACTGGTACATTTCAAGAGCGCAATCTGTTCCCCTCCGGCCTCCCGCGCGGCTTGCACAGCTTCTTCGATCTCTTCGAGCGTAGCCATACCCGTTGACATGACCAGGGGCTTGCCAGTGTGCGCCATTTTTTGAATAAGAGGGATATCGACCAGTTCGAATGATGCCAGCTTATAGGCGGGCACATCCATGCTTTCGAGGAAATCGACAGCGGTGGAATCGAAAGGCGATGAGAACAAATCCAACCCGAGGCCGTTCGCAATTTCTTTCAGGCTCGGCTGCCACTCCCAAGGTGTGTAGGCTTCGCGGTATAGATCATGCAGGTGGCGTCCGTCCCAAACTGTCCCTTGAATCTGAAACTCCCGGCGGTTGCTGGCTATGGTCATCGTGTCCGCAGTGTAGGTCTGCAGCTTGACCGCATCGGCGCCTGCATCTTTCGCGGCGCGGATGATCTGCGCGGCCTGGTCAAAGTCCTGGTGATGATTTGCCGAGACCTCGGCGATAACATACACGGCATTCCCACTGCCTATCGTTCGCTCGCCAATTTTGATCGTCGTTCCCATTGCGCTTGACTGGTTAATGCCCTGCTCCATTTTTCTGATAGACAAAGTGGATTGCAGGCTTTCCGTGTACCTGTTCGCTCCCAAGCTGGCGAAACTCCGCTTTTTCAAACGCCCTTATCGATGCGGTATTGTCTAGCTTAACGAAAGCATGAAATCGGGCGCTGCTGGCTTTTCCGTTTAACATGGATCGCACACCACTCCCGATCAGACGACTCGCGACTCCCCGGCCACGGGCCTCTTTGGCAACACTGACGCCAACTTCCCAACCGCCATCTGGCCTCGGGTCAAAGCGGATCTGACCACAGGGATTAGACTCTTCGTCTTCAGCGATAAAGATCGTGCAGTTCTCCTGCGCCAATTTCTGTTCAAACCATGCCGCGTGAGTCGGCCATGAAATCGGGTCCGAGCAGAACGAAGCGGCGCGTACCTGCGCATCATTCGCCCACTCCCAGAGCAGATGGCTGTCCTCCCTGCGTACGCGCCGAAGTCGTAATCCATTTCCACCACGCAAAGCGGAAACAACATGCTGTGCGCCGCAACCATCCACAAGCATTCGGGAACGCTCTGAAAGAATTTGGCGCCGCTCGTGCAATTGCAGCAGTATGTCTAACTGCCGTGCGACTTCCTTGGCGAGAACGCCGCGATCGCCCAGGTGAATTGCGCATCCACGCCTCGCCAGTTCCTTAGCAATGTCGGTTTGGTTCGGGGCCACGTCAATCAGCAGGGACGGCAATCCCAGCAGGCACAACTCCCAGCACGTTGATCCGGCGGCGGAAACGGCGACGTCACTGTCTGCCATGATTTTCGCGAGATTTTGAGCGTCTCTCATCATCGAGATTTGTTTGGCCGACTCAGCCGCCAGTTTCTGTAACTTGGCGAAATGAGAATTGCTGCCACCGATCACGACCGTTGCCTCCAGGGGTTGGGACTTCGCCAGGACAAGCGCCTCGATTAAGCGCCCGGTTAGATTTTCCGCATCGCTACCTCCCACCGTGACCAGGACTCTCCGCCCAATCGCTGCAATCTCACGCTTCCACTCACGCCAGGGGGCAAATTCGCGCCGCAACATGCAATAGCGCGGCCCAAGCAACAGTCGCGTATAAGCTTCGCGCGCCTCATACATCTTTTCATCGGCATGCACGTTCTGATTCAGAACGATGTCAGCAAAGTAGTGCTTCGCGCGACCAGAATCATCGATAAATAGAACTTTCAAGCCGGCATTCTTCAACGCGAGTTGATACTCCGCTGAAAAGCAATACCCATCGACAACGATCCATTCAAAGTTGCGATGCTGTGCCAGAGCAGTCAACTGACTTGCATCCCCCGCTGACCCCGGCGGGGATGCGACCGGAACCACCTCACACGATTCGCACGCAAGCCGCGCCTCGATCGCAGTTGTCGTTTCAGCCATAGCGAACGTTGCCTGTCCGCCCGCATCTTGCCAGGCCTGCGCTAACGCCAGGCAGCGCATCACGTGCCCGGTGCCGATGGCGACGCTGGCGTCCGCACGAATCAGTAGATTCATCGCACTTTGAATATTGGCTGAACCATAGGTCCGTCGAGGAAGCGCGCCGGATCGGCATCGTCGGCCCACGATGCAAGGGTCTTAAACACTTCCCCGTATACCTCCAGAGTTTGGTGAATCGCTGGCTCGTCGTGCGCGGCGCTAAGGTTGTGAGTTGCCAGAATCAGCACGCCGCGTTTGACCGCCTCCTGCTGAAAAAGACTTTTCATCAATGGACTATCTGCGCCGCTGCTGTCGGAAAACTTCAGCAATGACCATTGCGGACGGCCCACGGCGCGCACACGATTCACAAGGCCAGCCTCCTTCGCCATTGCGTTCACGCAGTCCTGCAACGTGCGGCCATTGGCCTCAATGCGCTCCAGGGCGTCGGTCCGTTCGAGAATGTCGAGCACCTTCATGGCCGCAGCCATTGACGCAACTTCGCCGGCAAATGTAAAGCTGAAAAAAATCTCTTCAAAAATCTTCATGACGTCACGCCGGCCAACCACGCAGGAAATCGGGAAGCCATTGCCCATAGCCTTGCCGAAACAAGCCATGTCAGGCGTAACGCCGAAAATCTTCTGGGCGCCTCCTAATCCGAAATGAAACCCGCTGCAAATCTCGTCGAAAATCAGCAAAGCTCCGTTCTTATGTGCGAGGTCTTTCACGTCGGCAAGAAATGCCGGCTCAGGCTCGACGAAATTCATCGGCTCCATAATCACTGCGGCAAATTCGCCGAAATACTCTGAAAATGGCTGTTCCAGGCTCGCCAGATCGTTGTACCTAAAAGGATGCGTCAGATTACGAACAGCTTGCGGCACGCCGAGGTTGCGCGTGGTGCTGCCGATATACCAGTCCTGCCATCCGTGATATCCGCAGCAGGCAATGCGGTCTCGGCCTGTGAACGCGCGAGCCGCGCGGACGGCACCTGACGTGGCATCCGAACCGTTTTTACCAAAGCGCACCATCTCGGCGCAGGGGATCAAGCGTATCAGTCGCTCCGCCAGTTGCACTTCCAGCGGATGAGGCAACGAAAAACTGTGACCTTCGGTGAGTTGTGCGGCGACTGCAGCATTCACCTCCTCGTGGGCATAGCCAAGAATGTTCGGCAGCAAACCCTGCACGTAATCGATGTACTCGTTGCCATCGACGTCGCGCACCCGGCAGCCCTTCCCGCTTTTCAGAAAAATGGGAGCCGCACCGAGGACGTATTGTGTGTGCCCTTTACTGAACGTTTGCGTGCAACCGGGAATCACTTTCTTAGACCGCTCGAACCACGCCTGCGACTGCGTCAACCGAAGCTTCGGAGCCGCTCCGCTCTTCGCCTGCCGAAACAAAGTGCGATAGTAGCCCTCGTTTGAAATCACTTCCGTTTGTATCGCGGCCAATTCCGGTCTCCTGCGTAAAAGTTTGAGGATTTCCTTGTAGCCGCAAGCGCCGTTCCCATTCATCGCGCCGTAAACGGCGCGCACAAACTGGAGATCGGCGAGATTATCGACCGTCCAGCGAAACTGGTTGGGAGAAACTGGCGTGTCGCTCTCGACATTTGCAGTGCGGAACTTGCCCGAGCGCAGATAAGGCGTGACGTGTTCGCGCTCGGAAGGTTTACTTGCGCCCCGCCAGGCTTGCTCCAGAGCTGCAAATGAAAACACTTCCGTATCGAGTCCGTCCGGGTAGGTGTAGCGCAGCGTATTGGAAACATAGTCGCAATCTGCCTGCTGGAATCTCGCAACAATTTTGTCCACGACCGCCGGGTCGATCAGCGGGCAATCGGCAGTAATTCGCACAACGTTATCGGCATGTACCGAGGCTGCCGCTCGATAGAAACGGTCAAGCACGTCCTCCTCGCTGCCGCGGCAAAGCTCAATTTGCTCTTGACGGCAAAATTCAGCAATGGCATCGTCGCAAGGGTTACTCGTGGTTGCTATGATGATTTTTTCCACCAGCCGCGCACGACGCACCCGATTGACCACATGCCATAGCAGAGGATGTCCCGCGACGTCGGCCATGGTTTTGCCCGGCAGCCGCGCCGAACCCATGCGTGCCTGAATGATGGCGACAATCACGCTGGCACTTCCTTCGCTATCGAAACCAGCCGCCCTTCGCGCCCCGAAGCTTTTGCTGCAAAGGCAATCTGCATGACGGAAACGGCTTCGGGAATTGGCAATGTGGTCGATCGCCGCTGCTGCACACAATCAAGGAAGTGTTCCATCTCGGCGAGGTACATACAGTTGAGCTCCCAGCCCTCCGGCTGCGGGAACGTTGTCCATCGACCGCTCTCGGCGTCGAACCAGCGAGCCTGCTGTGCATTGAAATCCCAGAAGATTGAGCCGCGCTCTCCGACAATCTGGCAGCCGCGCTCATAAGTCCGCTGAACGTAATCGACATGGATCTCAGAAATCGCTCCGCTCGCGTGCCGAAGAACAATAGCCGCAAAGTCCTCGGTGGCGATTTCAAGAGAACTCGTGTGCGCCGTCATGCAGAGTACATCCTGCACATCGCCCAGGTACCAGCGGGCAAGATCGATTTCGTGAACGCAGTCCAGAACGCATCCTCCTCCGGTTTCCTCGCACGCCGCGTAATTCTCGCGATAGTCGACGTCCGGACGCCATTGCGGCAGGTAGGAGCCGGCATGTATGCGCGCAAAGAGAACTCGTCCAAGCGCTCGTCGATCGAGTAACTCTTTCACCTTCGCTGGCCCAGGATGGAATCGCATGTTGCAGCCGACGAGAGACACCAGATGCTTGCGCTCAATCACTTCCGAAAGTTCCGGCAATGACTCGGAGGTATGCGACAGCGGTTTCTCCACAAAAAGATCGCACTCGCGCCGCGCAGCTTCGAGGGCATGGCGCACGTGCAAGTGGGTCGGGGTCGCGATCACGGCGAAATCCGGAGACCATTCGAAGGCCGTTCGGGGGTCTGAAAACTCCCGTGCTTTTAGTTCGACAGCGAGAGCGGCCCGCCGATCAGCATCCGTCTCAAGCACCCCCAGCCCCCCAACACCCAGAGCCATCAGGTTGCGTAGATGCCGCGTGCCGATCGATCCTCCACCAATCACCAGACCCTTCATCTTGGCTTTCCTGCCCACAGCGGCTGATATTCGGAGCGCAACAACCCCATCCAAAGCTTGTCTTTGTACTCGCCTCCCTGAAACAACTCCTCACGCAAGCGGCCTTCAACCTTGAATCCGACCTTCTCGTAACAGCGCACGGCGGGCTCATACTCGGCAAATACTCCCAGATCAATCCGCCGTAGATTCAATCTGTAAAACCCGTACTCCACCGCCAGCCGTGTTGCGTCCTCACCCAGACCCTGCCCCCAAAACTTCCTATCGCCAATCATGATCCCAAACGTGGCTTTGCGATGAACCCAGTGGATCGGCCCCAGCTTCACATTGCCGATGTGGCGTCCAGTCTTGTTGTGCACAATCGCGAAGGCAACCTGTTCCCGCGAACCTGTGACACTCTTGAAGTATCGCTCCAAATCTTCTGTTGTTGTCGGAAAGGTCCCCGTCTCCATGTAGCGCGTGACCTCAGGATCATTCAACCAACTCAAATACTGAGCGGTCAGGTGGCCTCGCTCAACCGGCTGAAGACTCACGCGGGCACCCTCCGCCTTAGCCGGCATTACGCACCTGTGGCAGCGCTTTGGTCGGCTCGTTCATCGCGCAAATGCCAAACGAACTTTGCTCACCGCGGCAATCACATCATTCGCATCTTGATCGGTCATGCCGTGAAACATGGGCAGGCTGATCAGGCGCTCATAGGCGTTCTCAGCCACTGGAAATTCTCCGCCTTTGTAGCCAAAGCGATCGCGGTAGTAGGGATGCAGATGCACGGGAATGTAGTGCACGTTGACTCCGATGTTTTCGGCGCGAAGCGCCCGAAAAACCTCTCCGCGGTCGGCGCTCAGTTTTGCAAGATCAAGCCTAATGGGATACAGATGCCACGCGGGACTCACTTCGGGCCGCACACCCGGCGGAATAATTCCGGGCATCTCGCGAAACGCGGCCGTGTAGCGGGCCGCAATCGCGCGGCGGCGAGCCAGATTGCCGTCCAGTCTGCGTAACTGTGAAAGCCCCAGAGCACAAGCAATATCGGGGAGTCGGTAATTGAAGCCCAGGGCGACCATTTCGTAGTGCCACTGGCCCGCAGACTGCCTTTGTCGCGCATCGCTCGAAATTCCGTGATTGCGGAAACGGCGGAGAGCTTCAGCGTAGTCCGCATTATCAGTTGTGACCATTCCGCCTTCACACGTCGTGATGTGTTTCACGGGATGAAAGCTGAATACCGTCATGTCAGCGATCGAACCTACGCTGTGCTTGCGATACTTGGCGCCAAGCGCGTGGCAGGCGTCTTCGATCACGATCAGTCCGTGGCGTCGCGCGATTTCCAAGATCGAATCCAGATTGACTGGATGGCCAGCATAATCAATGGGCAAAATCGCGCGCGTCCGGGATGTGATTTTTGCGCTAGCCTGATCGGGATCGAGAATTAGCGTGTCTTCGCAAACGTCGGCAAAGACTGGTCTAGCTCCCTGATACAGCGCGCAATTCGCAGTTGCCGCAAAGGTTAGGGGAGAGGTAATCGCTTCATCACCCGATTTCAGCCCGGCAGCGAAAGTCGCGCCATGCAAGGCCGCCGTGCCTGAACTGAAGCTCACTGCATAAGTCGCCCCAACGCGCGCAGCAAAGGCTTCTTCGAACTGGGCGACTTTCGGGCCGGTCGTGAGCCATGCGGAGCGCAGCGTTTCAACTACTGCCTGAATATCCTCTTCGTCGATCGACTGCCGGCCATAGGGCAGCAATGTTTCGCGCACGGGTGGGCCACCGTCAATGGCCAAGATCTGCGAAGCGGTAGAAGTTGCACTCATTTGAATCCTCAGGCTGAAATTCGCGCGGCAACGGCAGCGTCATCCATATCCAATTCGGGAGCGATCAACTCGCGTAACTCTCCATTGGTGAGCCATGATTCGTTATTGTCGCTCGCATAACGGAAACCTTCAGCCAACGGTTTGGCGTTCACCCAGTTTTCCCGCCTCCACCACGAATGCGCCGGCTGAATGATGTACATATCTTCAGCCTCGACGGTATTGCGGGCCTCGTCTTCCGACACCAGTACTTCATGCAACTTTTCGCCCGGACGAATACCAATGCAGTCGATGGCGCAGTCGGGGGCGATAGTCTCGGCGAGATCCATGATCCTCATACTGGGAATCTTGGGAACGAAAATTTCCCCGCCGTGCATTTGCTCGAGGCAGCGCACCACCAGGCGCACGCCCTGCTCGAGCGTGAGCCAGAAACGAGTCATACGCGGATCGGTAACCGTGATCCGCCCGCGCTTGCGCTGCTCAAGAAAAACCGGAATCACACTGCCGCGGCTGCTTACGACGTTGCCATACCGGGCGCAACTGAAGCGAGTTTCCTGCGAGCCGGCGTATGCGTTGGCCTGCACGAACATCTTTTCCGCGCACAGCTTGGTTGCACCATACAGATTGATCGGGTTCACGGCCTTGTCGGTACTGAGAGCAAGAATCCGCTTCACACCCTGATCGATAGCCGCATCGATTACGTTGCGGCCGCCTATGATATTGGTCTGAATCGCCTCAAACGGGTTGTATTCGCAGGCGGGAACCTGCTTCAACGCTGCGGCGTGAACGACAACCGTCACTCCCGCCAGCGCCCGCTGTAGCCGAGTAACATCGCGCACGTCGCCAATAAAATAGCGTAAGCTGGGATGATCGAAGCCCGCGGCCCGCATATCATGCTGCTTGAGTTCGTCACGGCTGAAGATGACTAGCCGCTTGGGGTGATATTCCCGCAGCATGATCTCGACAAACTTCTTCCCGAACGAACCCGTCCCGCCCGTAATCAGGACTGCCTGTTGCGACCAATCCATCGACCTGCCTCGATTCCTATTTGCAATTCGTACTCTGTTGCGACGGCAGAAACACACGCGGATCGTTATCGGCACACGCCGCCGCGATTACCACAATTCTTGGCTGGGTGAAACGAATAATACTGCTCGCTCTGGCTGGATTGCGCAGTAGTATAGCGGAATTTCCTGTGGGAATCAGAGCAGAGTTGAATGCGCCCATCTGAGCTATCACTGCCACAGCCAGCCCCTGTCTACAACGCTTCTCCCCTTAAACGGGCCCGGAAATCGCGGTGAAATCCCGAGATGTGCGCCTCGAACTCCGCCAGTTCCATACCCGCGGTCACGTGCACGCGAGGCATTGCAAACCTCGGCAGAGCGGCTCCGAATCCGCCGCCGACGTTCATGAAGGCGCACTCATATCCCGCCTGCTCGGCCATCTGCATCTCTCGCGCAGTCACTGACGTGGGATCGCCATATGGATAAGCCAGGGCCCATACAGGTTTGCCGGTCGCTTTCTCAACCACGCTTCGGCTTTTGGCAATCTCCTCCCACGCCAATTCGGAAGGTTGTTGCGAAAGTACGGGATGGTTCAAGGTATGCGAGCCGATGCTCATTCCCATGTCCACAAGCTGGCGCAGATCCTTGGCTCGGAGCAATCCGAATCGGCGGTGTTGAGCATTGTCCCATTCCACCGTTTCCCAGCTTCCCTGACTTCCGAACTTGCGACGCGCCGTCTCGATAAAATCCGTGCGAAATGCCTGATCGTATTGCGACAGCGTGTTCACAAGACTCCACCAGACGGCCCTCCTCGCTGCTGGATCCGTCAGATCCAGCACGAGCCTCGGCAAATGCGAATCCGGTAAGTCGAATGAATAATTCCCCTGCGGGGCAACCTGCAGCATTCGATAAAGTCGCTCGTACCAGAGAGCCGCCGAACCTTCCAAAGACGATGCCCCCAACACGAAAAACAGGCAGGACACAGCTTCTTCCGCCAGAATTGGAGCCATGTCCGTCAAGGAATTGCGCAATCCGTCATCGCACGTAACGAGCACGGATCGCTCTGGCAGTTCTCCCGCTCCCGAAATCCACTCACGCACATCTTCTGGCGAGACGATGTGGTAAATCTCTTTCAACAGCCCAAGCTGGGCGCGAAGATTTTTTGTGCTCACCAGGCAGCCATCCTGATGCGGATCCGAGCTCTTATATCCTGCCGGTAAAACCCCGTGGTAGGTAAGGGTGCAGAACGCACCATGATGCGCGCGCCGGCGAAGGTATCCTGTATTGGCCAGAGCCGGATATACAACGCGCCTCAAGATCGGGCTTACGACGATCACCTATTGATCGCAACATAAACATTTCGCTGTGGGGAGTGTCAGACTCGACTCCACTTTCTAGAGAGAGTGCGGGTCCTCCAGATTGGGTTGGGTCCCGCCCAGACCATTGTCTGCCCCGCTACAATGATTGCGATGATGAAGTTTCTTACAGTTTTTCTCTGCACGTGCGCATTAGTTTACGCTGCGCCGAATGCTGAAATCCGCCCCATAGTCGCCGCCGTGGATCAGCATTACGAGCGTATTCGCACCCTACAAACTGATTTCACGGAAACCTATCGCGGCTCGGGTATGGAGCGAACCGAATCCGGCACGCTTTGGATGGCCAAGGGCGGAATGAAAAAACCCGGCAAGATGCGCTGGGAATACCGTTCTCCCAGAGACAAGCTGTTTGTCAGCGACGGGAGAGTGTCGTGGTTTTACGTGCCCGGCGACCGGCAGGCGCGAAGAACCGATGCCAGAAAACTCGACGATATTCGTTCGCCGCTTGCGTTTCTGTTAGGTAAGACGAAGCTGGAAAAGGAGTTGTCCGGCTTGTCACTGGCCCCCGACGTTGCTCCCCTGGCCGCAGGAGACACTGTGTTGCGAGGCGTTCCGCAGGCCATGGCCGATCGGGTCAGCGATGTCGTGTTGGAGGTTACCCCGCAACACCGGATCGTACGCATCATAATCAATGACGTCGATGGGGCCGCAACCGAATACCGCTTCAGCGGCGAACAGGAGAACGTTGCCATCCCAGAGGCGCGATTCGACTTCAGGCCACCCGCAGGTACGGAGACGATCGAGGGGCAACTGGAACAATAAGGAGCCCGTGTAAAAAACTGATGGGAAGCGACTTAGACTCGAATCGAAGCCTGCTTGCAAACGCTTTGCGGGGTAGTTGTGAATTAAGAATTGCATCTACCGAGCACCGACGCTTAACGACTTCGGGCGCGAGTTCGGCTAACTGCGCGGGAGCCCCAGACCACCTCCCTTGGGGAAGTTACTTGCGGTACTGAAAGGGAAGGAACTTGGGGGAATCCCGCTCTCAGCCAGTAACCTGGGGATGGTAGACTGACCCTAGCGAAGTGTGCTTCGGCCAGCACCCCAACAACAATCCAGATGGCGGAATTCGTCGTAAAAATCGCAGACGAGCGTGGCCATACCCACCAACAGGTGGAGCAGGGCTATTCCGTTGCGGAGGTGCGCGAGCGCTTCGCTTCTCAGGGATATCTCGTCCACTGGGTCAAGCCGCAAGGAATGTTCACCAGCGGCCTGTCATTGCGCCGGGCACGCAAGCTGAAGCAAAGCTCATTTCTGGTCTATAACCAACAATTTCTCACGCTGATCAAGGCCGGACTGCCCATCCTGAATGCCCTCGACCTTCTGATCAAGCGCCAGAAGGACGCACATCTTCGCCAGATTCTCGAAAACGTACGTGAGCGCGTCAAAGGTGGCGAATTGCTCTCCGACGCCTTCGCCAAGCATCCATCCGTACCGAAGATCTACACCACCACTCTGATGGCCGGCGAAAAGAGCGGGAACATAGACGAAGTGCTTACCCGCTACATCAATTTTCAGCGCGTCGCCATGACTTTCCGCAAGAAACTGGCGGTTTCGCTGATCTATCCCACTCTGCTGGTCACCGTGGTGCTGATCATGGTGATGTTCCTGTTCACCTACGTAGTCCCCAAATTCGCCGAGTTGTTCAACAGCCTGGATGCGAAGCTGCCGGCGATTACTTTATTCATGCTGGCCGTTGGCACCAACGCGCAGAGGTACTTCCCCTTTGTCGCGGGCTCGGCCATTATCGGTGCATTCTTTCTGTGGCAGTGGAAGAAAACTGACCGTGGCGGCGATCAGATCGACCGTTTTATTTTGGGCACACCATTGCTGGGCGACATCCGCCTCAAACATCAGGTTGCCACATTCTCGCGAATGCTTTCTACCCTCTTGCAAGGCGGGTTGCCACTGGTGCCTTCAATGGAGACCGCGGGCAGTTCTATGACCAGCAAGCGAATTCTCAAAGGGGTCATGCGCGCGAGCGTGCGAGTTCGTGAAGGCCAGGGTTTGGCGGGCAGCCTGGAAGAACAGAAAATTTTCCCCGATCTGGCGGTGGAAATGTTGGAAGTCGGCGAGTCCACCGGAGCGTTGCCCGCCATGCTGAATTCAGTCGCCGAATTCTACGAGGAAGACGTGCAGACAGCGATGAGCGCGGCTATGGCGCTGATTGAACCGCTGATTCTGATCATCATGGCAGTGTTCGTCGGCGGAGTGTTGATTTCGCTTTATTTGCCGATCTTCACGCTAGGAGTGAATCACTGAGAAGCTTTTGCTTCCAGTACTCGTGGGATTAGCTGATCGGCAGCGGGTAAATGAGGATTGGGCAATTCGGAAATTGAGTAATTGAGTACGGATTTTTGCAAGCGCTCGCAGCAATTGCTCAATCGCCCAATTATTCGATGGTGTACTGATGGCAATGGCTGAGAAGAAATCATTATTCGTAAATGGGGAGAACGGCGGCCAGGTTATGGCCAGCGGCAATCCTCTCACCGACCTTGAGCGCGCTCAGGATGTGGCCCGCCGCTACCGCTGCGAGTTCGTCGACCTCACGGACTTCCAGCTTCATCACGATCTGTTCAAGAAGTTTTCGCCCGAATTGATGTTCCGTTACAAGTTCGTGCCCCTCGAGGAAACCGCCGACGGCCGGTTGGCGATCGCTATTGCCGATCCCAGCCAGTTGATGATGATCGACGAGATCAGCCTGCTGTTGCAAAAACGCATCGTCACCAAAGTCGCCACGCTGAAGCAGATCGACAACATCCTCACCAAAACCGAGCAGTCCCAGCGCGTTCTGGAGGAGGCCAGCGAAGGCTTCACTATCATCCGCGAAGACGAAGCCACTGGCGCTGAAGAAAGTCTCACCATCGACAAACTGACTGGCGCGGCCGATACCAGTCCCATCATCCGCTTAGTCGATACCACGATCTTCACCGCTCTCCAGCGCCGGGCTTCCGACATTCACATCGAGACTCGCGATGACTCGGTTGTCATCAAGTTCCGCATCGACGGTGTGCTCACCCAGGCCATGCCGCCCATCGGCAAGGAACATCATTCCACCGTGATCTCGCGCATCAAGGTCATGAGTGAACTCGATATCTCCGAGCGCCGCGTCCCGCAGGACGGCCGCTTCCGCGTCAGATACAACGGACGCGCCATCGACTTCCGTGTCTCTATCATGCCCTCGATTCACGGCGAAGATGCCGTGCTCCGCGTGCTCGACAAAGAGTCGATGAGCGAAAAGTTCAAAAAGCTCACCCTTGACGTAGTCGGCTTCGACGAAGATGATCTGCGGAAGTTCCGCCGCTACATTAAAGAGCCCTACGGCATGGTGCTGGTGACCGGCCCGACAGGCAGCGGCAAAACTACTACCCTTTACGCCGCCGTCAACGAGATCAAGACCGATGAAGACAAAATCATCACCATCGAGGACCCGGTCGAATACCAGCTTCGCGGTATCACTCAGATTCCGGTCAACGAGAAAAAAGGATTAACCTTTGCTCGCGGCCTGCGATCGATTTTGCGTCACGACCCCGACAAAATCATGGTCGGCGAAATCCGCGACACCGAAACCGCGCAAATCGCCATCCAGTCCGCCCTGACCGGGCACCTCGTGTTCACCACCGTCCACGCCAACAACGTGGTCGATGTGATCGGCCGCTTTCTCAACATGGGCGTCGAGCCTTATAACTTTGTTTCCGCGCTCAACTGCATTCTGGCGCAGCGCCTGGTTCGTTTGATCTGCGAATCCTGCCGGACGCAAGTGAACTATCCGCCTGAGGTGTTGGAAGCCAGCGGCCTTGATCCTGTGCAGTGGTCAAAAGTACCGTTGTACGAAGGGCCGGGGTGCATCGAGTGCGCAGGCACCGGCTTCCGCGGGCGAACTGCAATTCACGAACTGCTCGACCTGAGTGACCGCATCCGCGAAATGATTCTGGCAAAGAAGCCAACTTCGGAAATCCGCCGGGCGGCGCGCGAAGAGGGTATGCGGTTCCTGCGCGAATCGGCGCTCGATAAAGTACGGCTAGGGCTGACAACCTTAAAAGAGATTAACAAGGTTACCTTCATTGAAGCGATGAGGTAAATGGATGGGGACCAACGCAAGAGGCCATTACCACGAAATTAACCGAAGTTGCTGGCCCTAATCCACGATTCCTGTGTCCGCCGGTGCCGTCGCCGCTATTGCATTTAGCCTGTTGGGGCGATTCAATTGTTAGAGGGGCAAATCCCGAAAATGAGTCTTCTTTCTAAAAATCCTAAGCCCCGGCTGGCGTGCGAGATTGCCGCGGACCGCGTGCTTGCCGGCAAGCTTGGCGAAGCCGGCCAGGGCCTCGACGCTTGCGCCGCGCGCGAACTCGCGCCCGGAAGCGTGGTTCCCGACCTCGTGGAGACCAATCTGCGACAGCGCAGCGCCGTCGTCAGCGCCGTGCAGGAAACCCTGGGAAACCTGCCCGCACGTTCGCACGACGTTATTGCTGTCGTGCCCGACGCCGCCGTTCGCGTGGTATTAGTGGAATTCGATACCCTTCCCGCCGACGCTGAAGAAGCCACAGGAGTAGTCCGTTTTCGACTGAAAAAATCTTTGCCTTTCGACGTCGAGAAAACCCGAGTTTCCTATCACGCTCAGAAATCGAATGACGGTGTGCGCGTAGTCGCAGCCGTCGCCCTGGAAAGCGTGGTGGAAGACTACGAAGCAGTTTTCCATGATGCTGGCTTTAATCCCGGCGTAGTATTGCCCTCGATGCTGGCCGCTCTGGGCGCAGCCCCGGGCAAACGTCCCACTCTTGTGGTAAAGGTCGATGCGCGTACCACCAGCATCGCTATCCTGAATGACGATCAACTCCAGCTTTTTCGCACCCTGGAAAATACCCGCGGCGTTACAATAACAGGAGAACAACTGGCCGAGGAAGTTTATCCATCCATCGTTTTTTTTCAGGACACGTACCATTTGAACATCGAAAGGATTTTTGTGGCCGGGATCGCCGACTGTGCCTCCGCGACTCCGGCCTTGCGCGCGCAAACCGGCGCCGAGGTACACGAATTGGTAAGCTCCTCGCAACTTGGAGCCAGCACCAGCGGCTCAGTCCCGCGCTGGCGGATGGCTGGCGTAGTAGGAGCTTTGATTTCTTAGGGTACAGCAGGTAGGGGTCAGGGATCAGAAGAACCTGGCCCCTGATCTCCGACCCCTGGTTTCTTATGCGTCTTGACATCAATCTCGCCAGCCAGCCTTACGAAGATGCTCGCCAGTTTTGGCTGCGCTGGGGCACGGCTTTGACGGCCGCGGCTATCCTGACGCTGGTTCTGGTCACCTTGACCATTACCGGCTGGTTCAACGCACGCCGCGACCATAAGGAGATCGCCGAACTGCGCGAGCAGATCGCGCAGCGCGATCGCACGCGCCAGCAGGCGAATGCTTTCCTTAACCGTCCCGAAAACCGCACCACGCGTGACGAATCTCAATTTCTCAATGGGTTAATCGAGCGCAAATCGCTTTCCTGGACGTATGTTCTCGAAGATCTCGAAAAGGTCATGCCTGGGGGTGTTCACTTGGTTTCGATCCATCCCCAGCTCGACGAAAATGACCAGTTGACCCTGAAGATGGTCGTGGCTGGCAATTCCCGCGACCGAGCGCTGGAACTGGCGCGCCGCATGGAAGATTCCCGGCGCTTCTCACAGACTTACATCGAGAGCGAACAATCGGCACAGTCGGCTACTGGGGACAGCGTTCAGTTCACCATCTCAGGAATCTATGTTCCGGCAGCGGCTACTGCGTCCGTTCCGCCGCCTACGCCGGCAACGCAGATTTCTGAGCGGAGAAATCCCTGATGCCTGACTTGCGGCAAACTCGTAAGCACATCAAGATCGCGTTAGCGATTATGCTCACCGCCGACGTGGTTGCGATGGTTGTGTTGCTCTCGCCGCTGGTGGGTTCTACCGCGTCGCGCCGCCAGGAGCTAAATGAACTTTGGGCCGAACTGCGGACGAAAACCCGGCAGGTCGAACCCCTCAAGAATCTCGACAAAAAGGTCGTCATCGCTAACCGCCAGATCGACGATTTTTATAACAAGCGCTTTCCCTCACAGGATTCGCAGATCTTCACCACCATCGGCAAGCTGGCGGTGTCTAACGGAGTCACAATCGAACAGGCAAAAAACAGAGTGGATGAGGAAAACACCGGCCATCTCCATCCCGTCGAGCTGGAGGCCGAGTTTTCGGGCAGCTACGTTTCGCTCGCCAAGTTCATTAACGCGCTGGAGCGTGACGACCTCTTCTTTCTTATACGAAGCATTACTCTGGCCGGCGAACAGAAGGGCCCGATCAGACTGCAAGTCAAGCTGGAAACTTACTTGAAAGGCACGTAGTGAAGCTGGGAACCGAAAACAAGAAACAGACGATCGCCGCGGCCGTGCTTGGTGTGCTGCTGCTGCTGGTGGTCGCGTATCAGTTCTGGCCGTCCTCGTCGACTATCGCTTCGACCGTCACCTCAACGCCGGATGCTCTTTCGTCACCGCAGTCATCGGCCCGCAAAACTTCCGGAACCGCCAAAAAACAGAAGGTGGAGAATCTCGATCCCACACTGCATCTCGATCAACTCGCCGCCGTCGAGCAAATCAAGTATGAAGGCACGGGAAGAAATATTTTTATATCTCAGGCCGATCCCGAAATTCCCCAACCTCTCGGCCCCGGGCATACTGACGCCAAGACGGCGGAGATCCGCCCCGTTTATCAAGTTCCGACGCAAACCCCGGCTCCGCCGATTCCGCTAAAATTTTTCGGCTTTGCCAGCCAGCCGGGAGAACCCAAGAAAATATTTCTTTCCAAGGGTGAGGACGTTTTCATCGCCGGGGAGGGTGAAATCGTCGACCGGCGATACAAAGTGCTCCACATTACCACGACTTCGGTCGAGATACAGGACGTAGTCACGAGCGGCCCGCCGCAGAACATACCTCTGATGCAGGCAAATCCCTCGTGAAGTGCAGAGCCCAAATTCGGAAAGTAAGCCGCCGTCCCGACCATACCCGGCATCTAACCGAAGTGTGCATGAATGCTGGGCTCTGGAAGAAGATTGGCAAATCCAGGAATCGCGTTCGCGATGGTGAGGCAGGCTACATTCTGCTCACTCTGCTGCTCGTATGCAGTCTCATGGCCATTGTTGCGGCCACGCTGGCAGTGCCGATCAAGTTTGAAATTCAGCGCGAGCAGGAACAGGAGATGATTCATCGCGGCGTGCAATACACCCGTGCCATCCGCGCGTTCTACAAAAAATACAGCCGTTATCCCACCAAACTCGACGATCTCGACAATACTCAGAACCTGCGTTATCTGCGCAAACATTACAAGGACCCGATGAGTTGCAAGGACGGCAAGTGTGCAGATTTCAAGCTGCTACACTACGGCGATCCCGGGCTCTCCCTTGCGGGTGGCTTCGGTACGCCGATCGCGGGCGCAACCCCAGCCGGGGCGATGAATGGCACGACCGGCTCAGCCTTTGGCGGTAATTCCACATTCGGCGGAGGGTCGAGTTTTGGGGGGAACTCCTCGTTCGGGGGAAATTCATCCTTTGGGAACAGCTCCACGTTTGGCGGTTCGAGCTCGTCCTTCGGATCTTCTTCCGGCGTCAATAGCAACGGAGTCTTTGCGCAATCATTTGGGAATTCCAACAATGGCCCAAATGTGAACTCGCAGACGTCCGTCCAGCCCGGCTCGAGCTCGAACCAGCCCTCCGATCAGGATTCCTCGCAGACGGGCTCACAGGCACAGAGCAACAACGAGGGCGGATCAAGCAGCTCGGGATCAAGCAGCTCCGGCTCAAACAGCTCCGGCGGTCAGCAGGTCTTCGGAGGCGGGCCGATTGTTGGCGTGGCCAGCATCAGCAAAGATAAGACCATTCGCCAATTCAATAAAAAGACCAAATACAACGAGTGGCAGTTCATCTACGACCCCACGGCCGACCGCGGCGGTTTGATTACTACCCCATATCAGGCAGGCTTGCAGAACTTCGGAACTCAGAATCTAAACGGCCAGAGCGGGCAACCGGGAAGCACCAACGGAAGTTCGCCCAACCAATCTCCGTTTGGTCAATCGTCTTTCGGGCAGTCGTCATTCGGCCAGTCTTCTTCTTCGTTCGGACAATCCTCATCTTCGTTTGGGCAATCTTCGTTTGGACAGTCCAACTCCGGCAACAATTCCAATCAAAACAACAGCCCGTCGCAGCCGCC
>JASHQM010000092.1 GCA_030039165.1 Candidatus Sulfotelmatobacter sp.
CCCATTCTGGTCACCGCCGAAGAAGGCGACAAGACCAGCGAAGATACCGAAGCCCTCATGATCTGCTTCGAAACCACTCTCGGCAATGTCTTCCTCAACGTCGCCCTGCGCTACAACAAGCGCCGCACGTCCGACCACGCCGTCGCCGGACAATAACCTTTTAGGCTTCCGGATTTCAGCTTCAGGCCGCGTTCCCATCCTTTCGCGCTTTTTGCGAAAGGGTGGGCTCACTCCCTTTTTCCACACCCCCATTGTGACGCCTGACCTTGCCATCCACAGCCCACACATCTCATCATCCCCTAACTGCACGGCGGAGCAGCACGAAGGAGTTGCCCAGCACCACGCATCGCGTAACTCCTTTGCGCTGCGGAATTTGATTTCTAACTCCTGTGGCCTGCGGAATTTGCCGACCAAAACGCGCTAACATTTTGATCCCACATAGGGAGGGATGGGGGGTAGGGTAGTAGCAAAGTACACAGCCACAACATATAGGGGCGTTTCTCGCGAATTCGTCCAAAAACACCACAATTCGGCCGCTCGGCCACGTCGCAAGCCTCCACAAACTGACGTCTACGCGCCGTCATCCGCCGGGTTTCGACGCGGAACCAGCCAAACTCCACGCGACTCCCAAGGCAACCCCAGTTTCCAACTTCAACGACGAAAGGATTTCGCTATGCCATTCGAGAAAACCAGAAAGTGTCAGCACGTAATGATGAGCGGGAAGAAGTGTATGTCTCCCGCGATGAGGCGGCGCAGGTTTTGCGTCTTTCATCTGCGGGCGCGCCAGCAGAACGCGCGCATACTCGGAAAGCAAGCCGGCGAAGCGCAATTTCAGGTTCCGCTGCTCGAGGATGCCAACTCCGTGCAGTTGACCGTGATGCAGGTGATGCAGATGCTGGCGACACGCGCGCTCGACCACAAGACAGCGGGAACGATGTTGTATGCGCTGCAAACCGCGAGCATTAATTTGAGCCGGCCGGAGTTTAAGGGCATGGATCCGGAAGAGGAGAAAGGGAACGCGGTGCTGGATGCGCTGATTTCGATCGGCAAGCACCTGCGCGATCCGATCACGCCGGAGGGTCAGCCGTACGCCGACGAATTAGCGAGGGCATCGAAAGAATCGTGGGAGGCGAAGCATCCGCCGCAGGATGAAAGGGAGAACTGAGCGAAGTGCAGGCGCGGGCTGTGGGGTAGAAAGCAGATTCCTCACTGACGCTTCGCGCCCGTTCGGAATGACATCAGTTTTGGCTGGGAAGGTTATGCGCAGAGGCACCGCCGGATGCCCCATACCTTTCGCGCTTTTTGCGAAAGGGTGGGCTCACTCCCTTCTTCCACACCCCATTGTGACGACTGATTAGTCGGCCGCGGCCGTCGTGCTCACTTGTTCTGTCTTCGGGTTGCGTGGGGCGCGGTTCGAGGGCAGGCCGGCATCGCGAATTTTATAAAGCAGGGCGCGGTAGCTGATGTTCAGGGCGCGGGCGGCGGTTTTGCGGTTCCAATGGTGGTGCTGCAAAACTTTGAGAATGATTTTGCGCTCCAGTTCCCGCACCGCCTGGCGCGTGATCTTCTTCAGCGAGACCGGGCCTTCCACCGAAATGTCGGCGTTAAAAATGTCGACCTCTTGCGGACGCAGGTCCGCCGCGATCGTTTCTTCCGCGCCCAGAATTACGTAACGCTTCATCAGATTTTCCAGCTCGCGGATGTTGCCCGGCCAGTGATATTTCTTGAGCGAATTCATCAGATCGGCCGAAGGCATGGTTGCCCGCGCGTTAAATTTTCGGTTGTAGTAATCGATGAAGTAGCTGACGAGTTGGGGAACGTCCGCAGCGCGCTCGCGCAATGCGGGCACGTGCAGGTTCACGACGTTGATGCGGTAGAACAGATCGGCGCGGAAATTTCCGGCGGCGATTTCTTCTTCAAGCTTGCGGTTGGTGGCGCAGACCACGCGCACTTCCACTTTTTTATCTTCCTGCGCCCCGATACGGCAGAATTGCCCGTCTTGCAGCAGCTGCAGCAGCTTCGATTGCAACGCCATATCGAGTTCGGAAATTTCGTCGAGGAACAGGGTGCCGCGGTGCGCCATTTCCACCCGTCCCGGCTTGGTGCCGTAGGCGCCGGTGAAGGCTCCTTTTTCGTAGCCAAAGAGTTCGCTTTCGAGCAGCGTGCCGGGAATGGCGGGACAATTTACTTTCACCCATGGACCGGTTTTCCAGGGTGAATTGGCGTGAATCATGCGCGCGATGATGTCTTTGCCCGTGCCGCTTTCTCCCTGAATCAGAACCGGGACGTTGGCTCCGGCGATCTTGGCGAGGCGGTCGCGCAGTGTGCGCATGGCCTCGGTGCCCCCGAAAACAACCGCATCCGGTGGCATCTCCCCCAGAGGCTGGATTAAAGAACTGACTGGATTTGAAGTACTCATAGATAGAAAGATCCTGGCTACGCAGCAGAGGGGAGTGCCCTCTAGTGTGCATCCGGAGAACCAAATGCGGGGAGAGCCAATTAGAGTTACACCAGCCTAGTCTATGTGCCTGAGGAAAAGCAACTTACTTCGGATTTGCCGCGATTGCGGCTGGTAATCAGCGAAGGGATTACCTGCGCGAGAAAGACCGAAGCTGAGAGGAAAACATTTTCACATGACAGAAGCGAGTTTCCTTCGGGGCTTTGCCAGACGCTGCGAAGCGGCGAGAGGGCGCGAAAATTTCAGGCCGACGAGGTTATAGCCTTCCTCGTGTTTGGCGCGCATCACCTTGGCGCGAAGGCTGCGGACCACCGCGGGCAACGCCGCTATGGCGGCCAACGGCGCGCTGGGAATTTCGAGTGAAACCTGCACCGCTGAAGGTAATGAGCGACGGACGGCCACCAGCATTCCCCCAGCGGAAACGTTCAGAGCCGTGGCGAATTCCAGAAGTTCTTTTTCTGCCTCGTCTTTGCTGCGGACAAAAATCGGAATAGCCAGGGGTAACCGCGGCCATTGCCGGCGCTCTGCCGCTGGTTTCCTGCCATTCAGGTGCACGTCCACCCCTTCCGGGCCGGTTTCTGCCGGAATTTTAAGCATCTTAGGGGCCAAAGATTAGACCAGCCGGAGAATCCCCGATCAAAACCGGCAAAGAATCGTGAATCTGAGGGTAAAACCGGGTGATGGAGCCACAAGAACGGGAAGTGCGCTAGAGCTCCCTGTGCCTGCTGCAGGATAGTGGATTCGGGGAAGATATCGCCCGAAACCTTCCATATGACAGAGAAAGTGCAAGGTTTTGCCACACTTGGGTAATCAGCTTTCATTTTTCGTTGACATTGAAAAAGGGCGATAATACGATTTGGCTACGGCGTTCATCTCGCAGCCAGCCGAGTGCATCCCCCCCGTATTTAGCCCTGAGCCCCATATGGCCACGTCGCAAAAGAACGTGTGTGTACCCGAACCCGTTGACGCGACCACCGCCAAGGAGGCGCTGGCGGGGGCAATTCCGGTTCCAGCGGATCTGCCGCAAGCCTATTCTGAGTTGCAGCAGCGATTTCAACGCACCACGAACGCGCTCGGCTCCGCCGCCCACGATCTTAAGACTCCGCTGGCTATCCTCAACGGATACGTTGAGTTGTTGCAGAGCGAAAAGCTGGGCCCGCTTAATGCGCGCCAGCGCGAAGTGCTCAGCGACATGAAGTCGAGCGGCAAGCGCCTGCAACAATTCATTCAAGATTTCCTCACCTACAGTGCCCTCGAAACTGGCGGCCTCAAGATGCAGTTCGAAACCGCCAATCTCAACGATTGTTTGTCTGGTGTGTGCCGCCTGTGGTCGGCGCGTTTTCAGGAAAAAGGATTGGCCCTCTACTTTCTGGCTAACGATAAGCTGCCCCTGTTTCCCTTCGACTCGCCCAAGGTAGAGCGAGTGGTTTCGAATCTGCTGGAAAATTCCTTCAAGTTTGTTCCGCAGGGTGGAACCGTATGGCTGCACGCCGAGCCTTACATGTGGGAGCGGCGCGCGACTGCCGCGCCTGCCTCATCGGTCGAGCGGCGGCAGCAGGATACTTCGCAACCTAATTCCGTCAAGGTCAGCGTGTCCGATACAGGCCCGGGAATTCCGCCAGAGTTTCACCAGGAAGTGTTTGACGATTTCTTCCGCCTGCCCAGCAATGAAAACCAGGAAGGAATGGGCCTCGGTCTGGCAATTGTCCGCCGGCTGGTGCATGCCATGGGCGGAAAAGTCTGGCTGGAAAGTGATCCCGGCTCAGGGTGCAAGTTCTCCTTTTTAATTCCCTACAAACCTTCGCAGAGTTCAGCGGGCAAGAGCTCTGCGGGCAAAGGAAAGGCGCGATGAGCGAGACGGCCAAGATTCTTCTGGTCGATGACGAACCTGCCATGTTGCGGTACATCCGCACCCTGCTCGAGGTCGACGACTACAAGGTTGAAACCGCCTCCACTGGCGAAGAAGCTCTGAAGCGCGTGGAGAAGGGCCTGGAGCCCGATCTGGTCCTGCTTGATGTGCTCATGCCGGGCATCGACGGTCTGGAGACGCTGGAGCAGTTACGCCAGCAAAAACCCGGTCTGAAAGTAGTAATGCTCTCCTGCGTCAATGATACCAAGAAAGTTGTGCAGGCCATGCGCCTCGGCGCGCAGGATTATCTCACCAAGCCGTTCCAGAAGGCCGAACTCGATGCGGTGATCGATCAGTGCCTGGGCCAGGGGAAAGTAATCATCGCCGGTGAAGCAGAAGATGTCGGCGACGATGTGTTCTTTATCGCCGCCAGCGCGGCCATGCGCAAAATTCGTTCGCAGGCGGCGCTGGTAGCGCACGTAGATATTCCCGTTCTTCTGCTGGGCGAAAGCGGCACTGGCAAAGAAGTACTCGCCCGCCTGATTCACAAACTTTCGCCCCGCGCCCACCGAACTTTTTTGAAAGTCAACTGCGCCGCGGTGCCCGGCGATCTGCTGGAAAGTGAATTGTTCGGTTATGAGCCGGGCGCATTCACCGGCGCCACGCACTCCAAGCCGGGAAAATTCGAGCTCTGCAACAAAGGAACGATTCTGCTGGATGAAATCGGCGAAATGCCGCCCATGCTGCAGGCCAAGTTGTTGCATGTCCTGCAGGATCAGCAGTTCTCGCGCCTGGGTAGCCGCTCGGTGATTAAGGTCGATGTCCGCATTCTCGCCGCGACCAACGTCGATATTCCCCAGGCTCTGGCAACCAAGCGGCTGCGCGAAGATCTCTATTACCGCCTGAACGCGTTCACCTTGCAGCTGCCTCCTCTACGCGAGCGCAAGGAAGAAATCCCGACCTTGCTGAAGCACTTCATGACCCGCATGGCCGAGCGTTACGCGCGGTCGCCACTGCCATTGTCTCCGGCGCTGCTTGAAGCTTGCCAGGTGTATTCGTGGCCGGGCAATCTGCGCGAGCTGAGTAATTTTCTCAAGCGTTATCTGATTCTGGGCGACGAGAACCTCGCCACGGCGGAATTGCAGCAACCGCGCCATGACGGCGACGGCGGCGCCGCACACTCAGCCGCGGCGGGAAAGAGCGGCGACGGTGGCGGCGGCTTGAAATCGCTGGCGCGCAGCGCCAAGGATGAGGCTGAAGGTGAAGCTATCCGCCAGGCTCTTGAACAAACCAACTGGAACCGCAAGCAGGCGGCTGCGTTGCTCCAGATCAGTTACAAAGCTCTGCTTTATAAAATCCGCCAGTATGGAATCGCTGAAGCCAAGAGCCACCACAAGCTCTCGGCGGGCGCGTAGTTGAGGCGTAGGACGGGCACACCACTGCCCTCCAGCGATTGCGGCTCCGCAGCCCCTGCGGCCGTTTGCCACGTAACATCCCCAAACACTCGATGACATCATTCCAACGAAAAGGCTGGCTCTCAAAGCGAACCGGCATCATCGCGAAAAAAAGAACTAGGGAGTCACGGTCAAGATGAACGGAGCACTCTGCGTGTACGTGCCCGAGGTCGCCGTCACGGTGAGTGGATAGGTGCCCGAAGGGGTGCCGCTTACCGTAGGTTGCGGAGTCGTGTGTCCGCAGGCCGGCTGCAGTAAGATAAGCGCGAACACCACGCACAGCGCCAACCAGATCAGTAACTCTCTGCGCCGCCGCTTGCCCCGTGTCCCGAGTCCGCACAAGGCCAGGCCCGGCACCATGAGCCACATCGCGTAAAGAGAGCGGCGGCCGGGGCGCGAGTCAGCAACCGGCACAGGTTGCGCCGTGGTGGTGATGTTGAGCACAGTAGCCTGCGGCCCGTTCAGCACCAGAGATTTTGTGGTGAAATTGCAAGTTGCTCCCGCGGGAAGTGCGCTGCAACTGAGCGCCACGGCCGCTCCGAATAAGGGCAGCGGGGACACAATTACGCTGTAAGTCGCGGGCAGGCCGGCAACTACGGTCTGCGAGGCGGGATTTATCTGCATGGCAAACCCGCCCGCATTGAACGAAGCGGTTTCCGTGTTGGCGGTGTTGGTGTTGTTGGCAGCTGAGACGGTGGCGATCACCTGGTAGCTGGCTTGCGCCATGGGTGTCACGACAAAAACCACGTTTACCGTCGAGCCTGCCTGAAGGGATGGAATCTGGCATACAACTGTACTGCCGGTAGGCGTACTGCACGTGCCGGAAGCCACGCTGGCGCTGTTAAAAGTTGCGGGCTGCGTGACCAGGCCATTGACAGTCACATTTGTAGCCGGATCGGGCCCCTGATTCGCCAAGGTGTACGTGATGGTAACTTGATTGCCCGCGCTCACCGTCCCTATCGGCGAAATGACGGGCGGAATCGCGGATATCGATAGATCAGTTGCGGTTCCCCACTTCACGATGAAGGCATCAGGCGGCGTACCGTTGAGACTGCTGCCTCCCGCTCCGGGGAAGGAACCGGCGACTTGCAGATTACTGGAAGTAGTCTGGCCAACCAGGTAGCCGTTCTGGCTGGGATCGACTGCCACGCCTGTGCCGCTGTCGATTCCATTGCCACCGAAATAGGTGACGTAAGAGCCGCCGGTTTGTCCGCCCTGGACAGTCGTGGTGTTGATCTGCGCATAAAACGCGTTCTGCGTGCCGTTGAGCGTGCTCTGCAAAACGCAAGGCGGAGTGGGACAGGTAGCGGTGACCGGAAATGGCGGAGGATTGGTGACGGTGCCCGAATTTGTCGCACCAGTAACGACTACATCATTGAGCGTAGTGCTGGCAGTATCCAGGACGGCGACGGCAGAACCAGTATCGTTCCCTCCTCCGCCGAGATAAGTGAAGTAGGTAAGCTGCACGTCGTTCGGGATTCCGGTCGTGCTGACCGTGGGATTGCTCAGTCGGGCTACGTAGGCGTCGGTGTTTGCGTTGGTCGTAGGGCACGTCCCGCTCGTGACAGTTGTTCCCTGATTCAGGCAAAGCTGGTACGGCAAGCTACCCGTAGGAAAGATGAAGTTCGTGGAGTTCGTCGAGCCGGTGAGATAAATGTTAGCCGCGCCCGAATCGATCGCGATGGAAGTGCTCGAGTCGTCGCCACCGCCGCCGAGATAGGTTGAGAACTGCAGTTGCGACCCCGCGGGCTCGTTGGGGTCGATCTTTGCCATGAAGGCGTCCGTGGGATATGGGCTGGATGGAGCGGAGCACGGATTCGTTATCGGAAGCGTTAGCGGCGGCGGAGTATCCAGGCAGGGCTGATAAGCGTTGACAATGGGAAAATCCGTTCCCGGCTGACTGCTGTCGCCATATGGACCGAGGCCGCTGTTGTAAAAATTCGTCGTACCACTGAAATAGATGTTGCCGATGGTGTCAGGGGTGATGCCGCCACCCACAGCGACCGCACCCGAAGGCGTGCCTCCACCGAAATAGGTCGAGTAGGCAACGCCAGACGTGCCCGGAAGACTGGTATCGACCTTCGTCACAAAAAATTGAACAGCCGAGCCTGTATCGGGTTGAGTTTGAAACGGCACAGGCGAGAGCGTGGCTGGAAAAGCCACGGTCAGGCTGGGCGCATCATTCGACGTCGTGGTTCCCGTGACGTAGACATTGCCGTTGAGGTCGATCGCCATACCGGTTGAAACGTCATTGCCGTTCCCGGAAAGGTACGACGAGTAAACCAGTGGCGCAGCCCCGGTGTTGTTCAGCACGGTGACAAAAATCGAGTCGCAAGTAATGCCCGAACACTGCGATCCCTTCGTCATCGGGCTGGTCTGGTAGCCCAGAACATTCGTTCCGCTGGTCGGGAAATCAGACGACGTGGTGTTGCCCACGATGTAGGCAAAACCTTTGCTGTCGACATTGATGCCCGTGCTGGTGTCGGTGCCGCTGCCGCCAAGAAACGTCAAATAGACCACCGCCGGACCCGTGGGGTCGATCTTGGCCACGAAGATGTGGCCGGCTGGACCGATGGTGGTCGACACAGTTGTGGTCGGAAAGCCCGTGGCAGCCGTGGTCGAACCCACTACATAGATGTATCCATCTCCGTTCACTGCCACCGTCGGAGATGTTTCCGTACCGCTTCCGCCAAAATATGTTGAAAACGTAAGGATGGGATCGACGATCAGTTCGCGGCTGTGATCGTATGCGCCGACCTCGAAACCTACGCGGTTGCCGGGGTGTATTACGAAATGTCCGGGGACCAGCTGGCGACGGTCGCCATCGCGCTGATAAATCTGTGGCGCCTGCAGGCGCAGGCCACCGTCGCGTTCGCCGGTGAGAATCAGGTCGCCATTGCGCAGTCGTAGTTTGCTCGCGCCTTCGAACTGCAACTCCGCCTGGGCAGGATTCACGCCGGGAGCGATGCGGAAGTCGTACTCGAGATGCCCCTGATTTCCATAGAAGAGGAGATCGATTCCCGGATAAACGTTGGCATAGCGAACCCCCGCAAACTGCGGAATGCCGCCGCGCCATTTGCTCGGGTCTTTACCGAGAATGTAGTTCGTCTTGCCGGGAAGTGTATCAGCCCCAGCTATGGCGACTGCCGGGCTGGTGCCTACTAGCTTGATGCGCACGGATCGCTCAGCCACGGCTTGCGTCGGCTTCGATGATGCGGTTTGGAAGGAAAGCGTAGCTCCCGAGGCATCAAGAAAGAGTCCATACCCCGCGCCTCGGGCAAGAAACTTGACTTTCCCGTCGGCCTGCCCTTGGTTTTCCTCGAAGATCAGCGGCAATTGGCCAAGAAGTGAATGGGCACCTCCCCGGGAGGTAACGGGCCTTAACAAAGCCGAACGCCGCGAGCCCGGAGCGGGCCGGCTCGAATGAAAAAACGGCAACGCGGGAGCGTGAGATATGGCCTGCGGAGTGTTCCGACGCAAGCCTGTAGCCAGCAGAGCCGCCGCTGCAACCAGCAGCGCTAAGGTTGCTCCTAGGACGCCAATGCGCGAAAGGCTTTCTGCGTGCCGATTCGCCTGCGCTGCATTTTCTTTCTCACAGCCATTGCCCATTACGCTTTTCCTCCGAATTGCGCCCACCGTTTGGAGAATAGAAACGGCGCAGGTCAGTGCGCCGGCGGAAACCGCCCGCTGAGTTGTCATTTTGAACTGTCAGAAAACAAACAACTACTTAAACATCTGCCGAAATCCAAGTCAAGCGAGGCAGTGGGAATGGCATGCTTTCACGGCATGTCTGATGCGTCCAGCTTCAGGAAAAGATGGCCAGGACATGGCACGAAGGTGGCTGAAGCAGATTGCAGTCCGGGGCGCGGCCGCCGTTACCGAATCAATTCCCGGAGTCTTTTTGCTCTTGAAAATCGCGCCAATTGTATAGATATTGATCGTAGTTTGCGCGCCGAATGGGGCCGCGGTGCGAGTCTCTCCCAGCCGTAGGGTTTTTCCATAGCCCGGGTCGTCATATTCGTCTTGGGTGTCGCTGAGATCGGATCATCATCGAGAAGTGTTTTCGCAAACAACGCAAGGAATGCAAACCGGCTCTGAAGAACGGCGGATGATGCGGCGCTTTGATATGCGCCTTCCCGCCATCGTGCGCCTTGACCCGGAACACGAATTCCACACCGAGACGCAGAACGTCAGCGCGCGCGGAGTCTTCTTTTACCTGAATGAGTCGATTGCGGCCGGCACGCGCTGCGAGGTCACGCTCACCTTCCCGCCTCACATTACATTGACTGACGCGGTGCGGGTGCGCTTCACTGCACGCGTGATCCGCGTCGAATCGCCGCTGCCCTCGGCACGCATCGGAACTGCGGCTGTAATCGAGAACTATGAGTTCCTGAAATCTGCCGGCAGTTCGGATTTTCTGGATGCCCTGACGCGGGAAGTCACGCGCTGAGATTAGCTTGCGCGAGTCCAACTCCTAACGACCCAATTCCTTCTTCCGCTCTCGCAGCCGCGCGTATCGCCGAAACAACGTTCCGATATAGAGAACATGAATAAGCCAAGTCGCAGTGTATGCGGCGTAGAGGAATCTCACGGAATTCATTTCGTCCCCCGGCTTTCCGGAATTCTTGTTGAGGCGTGCGGCGCGGCTGGCACGCCGGAATCCTGCAGTGATTCCATCGCCTCGGCTTCGTCCACTTCCCGGCGCAGCTTCTCCAGGTTGTAGCGCGACCAGCAGATCAGGAACGCGAAGCAGAGGAAGGCCATCCAGTTCAGCAGAAGAACCTGCAACATGCGCGGAGCGATCGAGCCCCCTCCGCCAATCACGGGCTGCGGATGCTGGGTGCGGAAAAACCAGATGGAGAAATAAACCAGCGGCACATCCAGCGCGCCAAAAACGGCGAGAACCGCGGCCAGTTTCTGCGTCTGCGCGCTGTCGGAAAAGCGCCGCAGCACCAGATAGCTCACGTAAATCAGCCAAAGAACGAGAGTGGAGGTGAGGCGAATATCTCCGGGCGCCCACCAGATGCCCCACACGGGCCGCGCCCAGATCGGTCCGGTGACGAGAACGATCGTGCAGAAAACCACGCCCACTTCCGCGGCGGTTAGCGCCAGCATGTCGAGCTTTTCGCCGGGAAATAGCTTCCCAACCAGAAAGTAAAGGCCGACGATGATCAAAGCGGTCGTGGCCACCGAACTGGGATACATCCCTGTCGGAAGTTGCGCCGCGACCTGCGGGAAAAATGGCGCAACGAAACCAATAGCTCCCGCGACGAGTACGATCCAGTTCACTGCGTGCTTGGTCGAAGGCTTCGCGCCGGCAAGAAACTGCACGGACGCGACAAAGTTGATGAAGAACAGCAGAAACGCCGTCCATGCCGAAGGCACGTGATAGTAAATGATGCGGTAGACATCGCCCTGGAGCGCGTCCGTGGGCGCGACGAACATGGCCTGGTAAAAACCGTAGGCGAGCAGGATCGCCGTCAGAATTGCGAGAATAGAAAACCATCTTGTCATCCCGAGCAAGCCTCTTTTGCGCAGCGAGGGACCTGAGCGAGCCGCGCTAAGTGACGCGTTCTGTGCGCCACGAGACAGCGCGTTTGGCTCGCATCCTATTCCGCCTGCAAAACCGTTTCGAACAATCCCAGACACGCTGTCGTAAACACCACATCATACGTGAGGAGCAGCACGATGTAGAAGTGGGCCGAGTTCTCTCCGGTAAGAATATTGGTTGTAGCTGCGACCATTCCAAGAACTGCCGGAATGGAAACCGGAAACAGCAGCAGCGGCAGCATTAATTCGCGGCTGCGGGTGCGCAAAGACATCGCGGCAAAGAAAGTTCCATTTACCACCAGCGCCCAGGTGCCGAGCAGAGCCACGGGGATTAACTGCCACGCCGGGCCCAGCACGTGCAGGTTATAAAAGACGACGAACAGCGGCGCCATCAGAGCTTCGAGCACGCTGACGAAGAGAAAATTACCCAAAGCCTTGGCCAAGAACAAAGCCGTCGCCGGCGCGGGGGAAACGCG
Organism: Candidatus Sulfotelmatobacter sp.; assembly: GCA_030039165.1. Classification (GTDB taxonomy): domain Bacteria; phylum Acidobacteriota; class Terriglobia; order Terriglobales; family Acidobacteriaceae; genus Sulfotelmatobacter. The sequence continues at coordinate 11,788 of JASHQM010000092.1, forward strand.
ATAACCATCGAGAACCTGATTGCGCAGTTCGCGCGCCCAGGTCTGGTTGAGTGCCACCACAGCGGCAAACAGAAACGCAACCCAGACCAGCCCGCCGACGATGTGGCGCGACTCCTCCGCCAGCGGATCGAAGGAAAACACAAAAATCACAACTACCAGCAGCGAGAAAAACAACATGGCATTGAGCGCGTCTTTGGAGCGCCACTCGAGACGGATGTCCTTGGCAAGAGTGGCCAGCGTGATCGACCAGAAATTCATGGTTTCCCCGCCTTGCCAGGTTGCGCCTCAAGATGCTCCGTGCGGTTCACGATTTGCCCCGCCTGCATCCATATGAA
>JASHQM010000093.1 GCA_030039165.1 Candidatus Sulfotelmatobacter sp.
CGAAGGCAGAACCGTCACTCCAGGTGACGAGCAGGGAAAGGAGACTCAAATGAGGTATAGAACTTTGTTTTCGCTATGGATTAGCGTCGCGGCTTTGATGTTCGTGGCCGTTTCCGGCAATGCTCAGAACGCTCAAGTCTCGAAGCTAAAGCAGGCACGCACCCACACGCAGTCGGTTAGCCGCGACGCGACATTTACTTGCACCTACGGCTTCACCACTGGCAGCGGCGCCACTTACCTGTATTACTGCTTAAGCGTAAATGGCACCTTCGAATATTTTCAAAGCCCTGTGGGCGTAGAAATGCTCAGCCCCGGCGGTTATAACGATGGCTATGAGGGCTATGGCATCTGTGACTTCTCAAACGACAACCAGTACTACGACTACAACTACGGGGACAGCGGCAACTGGGGCTCGCCGAGTACGGTTACGAACACCGCCTCGGAGGTCAAGATCGAGCGGACCACCAGCGATGGACTTTGGACTTTGACCCAGACGGTCACGAAAGAAGCGGGACCGCCGCCATACGCCAAGGTAGTGATGGCGCTCAAGAACAATTCCGGCATAACCAAGGACGCGTACCTGATTCGCTATGCCGAAATGATTCCGGACAGCGGGACGACTACCGCCGAGAATTACGATGGAAGCCTTGACAGTGCATGGGGTTACAACTCCTATAGCGATGCGTCATCGAACGGAGCTGACGTGTACGGTATGATATTGCAGAACGTCGAGTCCCCCACCCCGAGCTCGGACGTACTCTTTTGGGAAGGGTATGCCCAAGACGTTATCACTGGGCCGCCTCCTTGCAACCCTGCCGAGTACTATGATGGCACGTTGACTAACGTCTCCGGCTCGGCGGAACTGTTGTACTTCGTCGAGTTGGCCAAAGAGAAGACCGTGACCGTAACCATGAAATACTCTGGGTTCTAAGTTTGGCCTCCCCCGAAGCCTGGAATGACACGGCTCTTCGAGGTCGACAATAAGCCTGAAACTTCAAGCCGGAGGGTGGGACGCCTTACGAACCCGCCGTCCGGCTTTTCTCTTTTGAAGCCGATGTAGGCTGGGCTGTTTGTTCATATCTTCTCGAAAGCCAACGCCTCACCCGACCTGATACGATGCGGGGCAAATGGCAAAAAAGTCACTGCCGTTGCGAAGCGAAGGCGCGGCGCGTTTTCGCCTGCGCCGCCATCATCTGCTCGACGACACGGCTGCTGACCCGGTTACCATCTGCCGGGATGTTTGTGGAGTACAGGCGCAGGTAGCGTCGGCGGCTTACCTGCAACTGTGGGTGCGGAATCATGCACTCACGCGGGGGGAGATTGAGCATGCCCTGTGGAGCGCGCGCACGCTGGTCAAGACTTCGCTGATGCGGCAGACGCTACACCTGATCCCCTCGGATGAATTGCCGCTTTACATTTCTGCTCTGCGAGTGTGCCGCGTGGAGGACGCGCTGCGCGTGATGGCGCGTTTCGGAATTACGCGCGAGGAGGGGGAATCGCTGACACCGGTGATTGTGGAAGCGCTGGCCGATGGGCCGCGAGGACGAAGCCAGATTGCGGCGGCGATTCGCCCCAAGGCGAGCAAGCGGGTGCGGGCGTGGATGGATCACGTTTGGAGCCACGTGCGTCTGGCGGTGGCCGAAGGACTGATCTGCTACGGCAGCGGCGAAAACAAGGAAACAAACTTCATTCGCGTGGACCACTGGCTACCGAAGCTCAAAATGAAATTAATGCCGGCGGCTGAGGCGCAGAGCGTGTTGTTGCAGAAATACTTACGAGCGTATGGCCCGGCAACGCTGGGAGACTTTGCGCATTGGTCGGGAATCCCGATGCGGGAGTTGAAGCTGCTGGATCCGATGTGCGACGGGAAGATTATAGAAATGGACGAGGACGAGAAGCGTTTGATCGTGCGCGAAGATGCAGCCACGGTGAGTGCGAAATCGCCGGCGAGGACAAAGTCGAAGCAGACTATCCGGCTGCTGCCGAGCTTTGACGTATTTCTGCTGGGCCATCGTGAGAAGGATCATCTGATTCCAGAAAAGCATTACAAGCGGGTCTATCACAATCAGTGGTGGATTTCGCCAGTTGTGCTCAGGGATGGCGAGGCTGCGGGTGTGTGGTCGTATAAGGTGCGCAAGAATAAGCTGGAGGTCAGCGTCGAGTCGTTTGGCGGGTATCCTAAAATCGAGCGGAAGCAAATTGAAAGAGAGGCTGAAAGCCTGGGCCGCTATTTCGAATGCGAGCTCATGCTTAGCTTCTGATACATCATGTTTTCTTCGCTGCGATAATGGACGAGCCAAGCCTAGAAAACGGGTATTTAGACGCTGTGCTTAATTCCTGCCGTCGGAGCGAGTTATGAAATCAAAGGTAGTGCGGGTTGTCCTGGCAACAATCGCAGTCGCGATATTCTTCGCATCGTATCTCCACAGGGGACCGGCCGTCTTTGCCCAGTCCCGCGGCGCAGTCGCAATCACCCGCTTGTATCCCGGGGCCGACGGCCAGAGTCATGTCGAGCATGTCGATTTGAAATTCGTTGCTGCTCCAGGTGCGACCGGGGTCGAAGAATCGGAGCACGTGAAAGCCGCTGCTGCTTATGTGGTTCGTCTCGCCCCGGGCTTTTACGATGGCTGGCATAACGCCGACAAACGCCGCTATGTGCTTCCCATGAGCGGGCGTGCCGAAATCGAAGTCGCTGGAGGAGAAAAGATCACGCTTGAGCCCGGGCATCTCGTACTCGCCGAGGATCTGACTGGCAAGGGTCACACGTTCCGCGTCCTGGGCTCGGAGGACTGGGTCGCGTTGTTCGTCGACTTCCAGCCCTGAAGCACAACCAGCTTATAATCGCGCCGTGACGGAAGGCCACAAATTGCAAGGGCGCATTCTGGGATTGGACGTGGGGTCCAGAAGAATTGGAATGGCGGTTTCCGACCCTCTGGGCATTACGGCGCAGGGAATCGACACCTTGCAGCGCCGCAATAAGCGCACGGATTTCGCCGAACTTGGCCGGATCATTCATCGCTACGAAGTGCAAGAAATTGTTGTGGGCCTGCCGCTGCGAATGAGCGGGAGCGAAGGCGTTCAATCGGAAAGAATTCAGGCTTTCGCCGAAGAACTGCGGCGGCGGTTTGGGCTGCCGGTTCACCTGTGGGATGAGCGGCTCACTTCTGTGGAAGCGAACCGCCTGCTTCGCCAGACCGAGCTCTCGATCGAAAAGCGGGCCAAGGCGGTCGACCGCATGGCCGCGGTGCTTATCCTGCAAAGCTGGATGGAAGCGCATGCCGCGAGAGGTGGAAATTAAAAATGATGGCCGTCAGACGCCCGTGCGCATTCGCCAGCCCATAAGTCCGTGGCCAAGGAGATCCGTCGCTCCGCCTGAAAAGCGGCTCCGCTCAGGATGACGTCAGGGAAGCGGCAAGATTAAATCGATGCTTGTTTTCAAGGCGAAACGTGCGAGTTTACTGCGAGGTTACTCCGGTTACTTACGTAGTACATGCACCAATTTTGATGCAATATTCATTACTCCGTAACATAGGGCTGTTACAAGTGGAGTATGGATCCGCATGTCTACAACACGCTGATCCTCTCCGATCTGCACCTGGGTGCGGAGACCAGCCGCGCGCGCGAAGCGACCCGGGTCCTGAAGCAAAGCCGCTTCCAGCGGCTGATTCTGCTGGGAGACATTTTCGCCGACCTGAACTTTGCCCGCCTGACCAAAGATCACTGGAAATTCCTGGGCTATATCCGCAAGCTGTCGAACCCCAAGCGCAACATTGAAGTGGTGTGGGTCGAAGGAAATCACGACCACGGCCTCACAAACATCATGTCGCATCTGGTGGGCGTGCGCGTTTATCAGCATTACGAATGGAGCTACGACGGAAGGCGGCATATCGCCATTCACGGCCACCAGTTCGATGGCTTTCAGGTGAGTAACGTGCAACTCAGCAAGCTGGGCACGTCATTCTATCTGCTGCTGCAAAAATTCGATTTCAAGAGCAAGCCGATTGTGCGGCTCATCGACCGGCTGAACACGCGCTGGCTGCGCATGTCGTGGAAGGTCGCAGCGGGAGCTTTGCATTACGCGCGGCAGCACGAGGCGGAACGCATTTTTTGCGGCCATACGCACGAAGCCGTGCATCGCGAAGAGGACGGCATTCATTACTACAACACGGGAGGCTGGGTCGATTCCCGCCTGACGTACGTGACGGTTGACGAGCAAGGAGTGTGCATCCATGAATACGACCAACGAGCTGACGATCGTGATTCCGGCCAAGAACGAAGCGAAGCTGATTCCTCGTTTGCTGACTTCGCTGACGAAGCAGGACTACTCGAAGATGCCGAATACGAGAGTGTTGGTAGCTGACGCGAACTCCACCGATGACACGCCGGAAATCGTGATGAGTTTCCGCGACCGGCTGAATGTCAGCGTGGTTCGCGGCGGAACGCCCTCGGTCGGTCGCAATCTGGGCGCTGCCCACGCCGAAAGCAAGTACGTTCTTTTCATCGATGCGGACATCGAGCCGGCTGACCCGTCGGTCATTCGACGGGCAGTGGAACTGGCGCAGCGTAAGCAGCTTCACTGCGTGACAACAAATATTCTCTGCCGCGACGGCAACTGGATCGACAAGGTGTTCTATGCGGGCAACGACTTGTTTCAATATCTGTCGTGCCTGCATCGTCCGTTCGCGACCGGAATGTTCATGCTGTTCGATCTCGAGAAATTCCGTGAGCTGCGCGGATTTCACGAGCAGGTCATGTTCGCCGAAGATTACCTGCTCAGCCAGAAGGTCGACCGGAAGCGTTTTGGGATCGTCCGCGGCGGGGTTTACACGACCAACCGCCGCTTCCAGAAAATGGGACACCTGCGCGTGGGATGGTTGTTCCTGAAGACGGCGATGAATTACTGGAACCAGAATTATTTTCTGCGCGATCACAAGTACTGGCAGACGTAACACGAAGGCGATTTAGAGCGACCCAGGTTTTTGTTCGTGGCCACAAAAACAGGATTCCGGTCAACCAACCGGGTCCTGTTTGCATTTGCGGGCTAGAACCGGTTTCTTGCCGCGGCTTCGACCGGTGCGCTGCTTGCGGCGCATCTTGGCCATCCACTCGCGCGAGTACATCGTTCCCCGGCATTTCGGCGAGCCGCATTGGCAAGGGGCGGGTACCTCATCGTCGTACAGGTTGTAGTCCCAGACCAATTCTTCGCCGGCGGGGATATCTCTCATGGCAAAAATCCACGCATGATTGCCAACCTCATCGATCTCGCAGTTCGGGTCGCAGGAGTGATTCAGGTACGCGCCCAAGCCTTCGCCATCGATCACAGTCTTGCCGTCTTCAAAGCCGTACAGGTAGGTTCGCGGCGCGCCATCATAGAGGCGGTCGGCTTCCTCTGGAGTCAGGTGCGGGCCGGCATACTCGACAATTCTCGCGCCTTTGCGGATGGGCGTGGTGGTAAACACTCCGACGGAATGAATGCGCGATGGGCGAACCACCAGGGGCATAAACTAATGTCGCACGCCGCCAGCGCCGGCGGAAAGAGCGAAGGATTCCGCCCCAGAGATGGCGGCCAAAGAGAGCTCAAAGACAGCAATCCGCCATGCCGTGCTGATATCCTGATTACCGCAGCAAAGGGAGTCGACGCCTATGACAGCAACGCTTACAACACGAGCGACCACGCAGGCGATTTCGCCATTTTTCATCGTCAGCAACGTCGAGCAGACCATTGCCTTCTACTGCAACAAGCTTGGGTTTCAAACGAGGTTCAAAGAGCCTCAGCAAGATCCTTTTTTTGCCATCGTCGGCCGTGACGGCGCGCAACTATTCATCAAAGCCCACCAAGGCATTGTGCCGGTGCCGAATGGCAAGCGCCATCCCTGGATGAAGTGGGACGCCTTCGTCTACGTGGAAGAGCCCGATGCACTGGCCGCCGAATTTGCGGATCATGGCGCAGAGTTCAGCGCGCCGCTCGAGGATACGAGCTCCGGCCTGCGCGGCTTCGAGATTACCGATCCTGACGGCTATGTTTTGTTCTTCGGGAGACCAAGATAGCTGGGGCAGGTATCCGCTCTAGCCAAAGACGGTGCTTGAGTGGCCACCCACGAAGCTTCAACACGGTGGAGATTAGTTGCCGCACCTAAGAGTTTCTCCGCGCGAGATCCCTCCGCCCGATGGTAAAAACGCGGGCGTTCGGGATGACGCGTGCGGGAACGCAGCTCCTACTCCGCCGGCCCGGCAAACAGAATCAGATTCCCATCAGGGTCCTGGACGATGAAATCTCTGGCGCCCCAGGGTTCGCTTTTGAGCGTCTGGGCGAAGCGCACTCCTGCTGCCTGATAGCTGAGAAAGAGCTGCTTGATCTCATCTGTTGTCGCTACGGTGACGGCGGCGGAAAGCAGACCTTCGCGTTCGCGCGCGTCAGTGAAAACAGGTTCATCGACATGCCGCAACACAAATTTTGCGTTGTCGCGCTTGACCTGAGCGTAGAACGGCGGATCGCCATAGACGAAGTCGATGACGAAGCCGAGTTTCGCGGTGAAGAACTCAGATGAGCGTTTGATATCGGCAACGAACAGTTGCGGAGCGACGGAGTTGAGGGCGGGACGCGGCGGGGTGTCGCTGGTTTTGTCGGGCATTTGGTTGACACAGCGCGGGCATGGCGCGGGCTCAGTGACAGAAATTCAAGCTGAGCCAAGCTGAGCCATTGCCGAAATAAGGCTTACCTCGGCAAGAATACTACAGCGGGAAGGGCGGTTACGGATCGTAGACAGAGCTGCCGAAGCCTTGCTTGCGGGCGGAATCCTGCAGGTCCTCGAGTTGCTTTTTCTGTTCCTCGAGCATGGACTGCATCTGAGCGACCTGCTGCTGTTTTTCCTGCTGCTGTTTGTTCCACTGCACGCAATTTTCCGCGCAGTTGGCCGGCGCAAACTGGATGGATTGACTGAGCTCACCGATCTGCTTTTCGAGCGACGCGATCTGACTCTTCTGCGTCTGAATCTGCGACTTGAGACCTGCGGCGTCCTTGGCATTGTTCGAGGCAGCGGGCGCGGGGTCCGCGGGCTTTAGGCCCTCCGATGACGCCACCGGCTCTGATGCCGCGCGCGCGGGAATTTCTTCATTCGTGATCACTTTGGGCGGCTTGGCATCCTTGTTCTGCGCGGCTTTCTTTTGCCGTTCCTGGCGGGCAAGATCGCCAAGCGACGGAGTATCTTGCGCCAGCACGGCCGCAGCGCAAAGCAGCAGCGCGAGCAAAGGTGAAAATGGTTTGAGTCTCGACGCCATAGAAGAACCTCGTGACGACCGAAGTTTCCTGAACTAAATTCTATGAGCAGAGACTCGCCCTTCGCGCGTTACCAACGGACGGTGCGCAGGGTGACCTTGGTGATGGACCCGCGGCACAGCTCAGCGTCGCTCGGAGCGGATGGCGGCTCAATTTGGACTCCGCCATTATTCGGCCACGGCGGCACGGGATCATCCACGCGAGATTTCCGTTCGGCGCGCTCGCTCCGCGCGCTTGCTCAGGGCAGACTCTCGCCCCGCTGGTGAAAGCGGGGCTTCGGAATGACGCCGGCTTGAGAATGCAGAGTTGAACCGCTAGTTCTTATGGGGCGGCGGCGAGGTTACTTAACCGGCTGCCGGTTATCGGAGGCACAAGTTGAATCTGTACCAACCGCCGAGGAGCGGCATTTGTTTCCTTTTTTGCCAACAGATTGGCGGAGGGTATGCCCGTACGGGCGTAGGATTTTTCGCAGTCGGCAGTCGAAGGCCCGCGCATGTTGCCTTCGAGAAAAGCAAGGCCGGGGCAGCGGGTGCAGGTTGCTCCATGAGCGCATTTGGAGCAGCTGGTATCGCGCAGGCGGATGGAGCGTACTTCTTTCAGTTGCTGCGAATTTCGCCAGATATCAAGAAAGCTCTGCTGGCGCACGTTGCCGCATGACAGAGGAAACTGCACGCAGGGATAGAGCTCGCCATAAGGAGAAACGTAGCAGGAAGTGTGCCCCGCGCTGCATGGCAAGGAATCCATGCTGTCTTCGGACGGGGTGGGCGGCGGGGCGCAGAATTCTTCGGCGTTGCCGATGAATGCTTCGTCACGAAAAATCTGCCGCAGCGCGGAGTCGCCGGCGTTCAGGTTCAGAATGGAGCGGTCGCCATCCATCATGGGCGTAACGGTGGGGTCGAGCGAGCACTCCACGCCGAGCTCATCGGCGAGGGCGCGAACGCCGTGAATATCCTCCATATTCGCGGTCATCAGAACATTGGCGATGATGACCTTCAGGTTTTGCGACTTCAAGAAACGGATGGCGTTGATCGAGCGCCGTAGCGATCCCGGAACCTTGGTGATCGCGTCATGAACTTCGGGGCGATGCGAGTAGATGCTGACCTGAATCGACTGCACCGCGAGATCGCGCAGCCGGGCGGCCTGGGCTTCGCGAATCAGCACCGCGTTCGTCTTCAGCTTGACGCAGAAGGTGAGTTCGCGAGCATACTCCAAGATGTCGAAAAAATCTCTGCGCAGAAAGATTTCGCCGCCGCTGAAGGTGAGAATGAAAACGCCGGCTTCGGCCATTTCTGCGAGCAGGCGCTTGATCTCGGCGGTGGTCATCTCGCCGTGGTCGGTGTGATCGAGATAGCAGTGGATGCACTGCTCGTTGCAGCGGTAAGTGAGATCGACCTGCACGCTGAGAGGCACGCCCAGGGCCAGAGCGCGGTCGCCCATCTCCTGGAGCAGCGCGCTCATGCGGACTCCTGCAAGCGCGGCTTCGCGGCGCCGATCGGCTGCTCGGAAATAAGCAGGATGCCACGTGTGGCCAAGTCATTCGCCAGCGTTTCGGCATCGCGCAAGGCTTCATCGGGGTTTACATCGAACTCGGAGCAGATTTTATGTTCCACGATCTCATCGAGCGGCGTGGCGCCATCGGCAGCCTGCCAGAGAATGGTGGCGGTGGGATTCAGCGTAAACAGGGTGGAATCGACCGCGGACATGACCAGCATCTCTTCTCCCAGCTTGCGCGCGGCGATGCGCGGGCTGCGGGCCACGTATAGTTTTCTGCTCATCGAATCAACTCCCAAACCCGCGCATCCGGCACAAATGTGAGCCGGTATACGGGAACGTGATGCACGAAGTCGCACGCCGTTTGAAACACCGACTGAACCGTCTCCCGGTCGTGGGCGAAAAAAAGTATGTTGGCCAGAACCTCCCGTCCAGCGTCAGCCGCGCGCACCGGTTCAATGCGATTTTCAGCTCCTTTGGCCAGTAAATAAAGTGCCGCCAAAGGTGCGCGGGTATTTTCGCCGGATTTCGCAAGCTCCCCGGCAAAGGGAGTGCCGAAGGCAACGTAGCCTTGTTCTGGTTCGCCGGCCCTGCGAACGTAGGAGATCTCGTCGGTGAGAAGTGTGGCATCGGTTGGAGCGAGGCGGGAAATCGTCGTCTTGCCCGCCCCCGAGACGCCGGCGAACAGGAAAGCCCGGCCGTTGCGGATGGCGCTAGCCGAGTGCATGAGGAATCCGCTTTGCCTAGCGAGCAAGAGCGTGTGCACGATGCGAAGAACGGCATCAATCGCGTAGGGATTGGCCGACTGCCGTATGTGGCCGCGACGCGAGCGTGGATCCCATTCGGCGCGAAAGTCGCCACGTTGCATTACCCAGCGGCCCGCGAGGCAAGTAACGCTGACGTCCGCTTCGGGATCGGCGGATTCCGGCTGGCGCAGATCGATATCGAACTCGAACTCTGCTGTCGCGTGATCGCCCACGAAACCGGCGTAGCGGTTGTACAGCATAGCCAGGAAATTCTTGTCGCTGGTGTTCACGCGCACAGCAACGCCGCCAATGGCGATTACGACACTGTAGGCCGCGACCGGAGTGGCTAACTGGGACACGTGGAAACCGCCTTCTCTCGAGTTCGGACCGGGTTTGGCGGGCGATTACGCAGTTGAAGCAGAGCGCGAGCCACAGGGAAACCGTGAGTTACAACCTTGGCAATCGCATTATCGGCGAGACTCAAGCGGTCTCGCATGGGGACAGATTTCCCCTCTCGAACGATGGCCGCGACTCTGCCGAGCAACTTATCTTCCTCCACGGCGGGATCGGGAAATGGGGAGGTGTCGCCGCGAGTAATCAGACTTGGGCCGCCAAAATCGTGAGCAAACGCGCGTACGCGATGGCAGATCAGTTTGGCGGCTTGTTCCAGGACAACGATGTCGCCGATGCGAACATGCGTGATGGCGGCGGGCTCCACAATCAAGATGTCGCCGGGACGTATGGCGGGGAACATGCTCCAACCCGTAGCCGGAATGCGCAGACTGCCGGAGAAGCACAAGACATCACGGGCCAGTTGACACTGCAATGCCCTAGAATCTGGCGGTGCGGCGTTGGGCAAGGATTTCATGACTTGTTGTTCAGGGAACATCCACTTTCTGTTCCGTTCTTGCCGCAAAACAATGCGGAAGTGACGAAGACCTGCTCGCTGCGGAAGGACGGCTTTTCATATGTTTTTTTTATGGGCGATGCGGGGCGGGGCTGTTCGCGGGGTGAATCGGTTGTGGCCATAGGATCGTCTTCTCATTAAGAGCCGGGTGACGTAAAGCGATTGCCGCCCAGCGTGTTCTGGCTGGTGGAAAATCATCTTACACCCGGCGAGTAGGGGAAGATTTTCCAGCAGTGGAGGCGATTTCCACAGGGATTTCCACGGAATCCGGGCTTTTGCCGAGTGGGAGGCGTGAGTCGCTGACACGCAAGCCGCGCCACAGAGACAAAACAACAGGTCCCTCGGCTGCGCGCCCGGGATGACAATGGACGCAGCGATCACAATGGAAGTGGGCAAGAAAAAACCGGGAACGTTTGCCCGTCCCCGGCTCGACTGCACCCTCACAAAGCTGTAGCGGCAATGACTATTTATTGCGCCTGCGCTTGCGCTTGCGGTTGCGCCTGCTCGTCCAACTCCACGCCATCGCCGACATGAATATCTTCCATGGAGAAGACGACCATGCCGGTGGCGGTGGTGGGCGTTACGCCGATTACGACAACCTCGCCTACTGCGCGCCGCGGCAAGTCGCGCACGTGAAGCACAGGGCCGTTCGATTTCTCCCACAATCCGGGGTCAAAGGATGCCTGCTTCTTCTGCGTGTCCTCACTATAGGCGGCTTTGAACGACAGGGAGTCTACCGGATCGTGCAAGTCAACATCGTAATTGCGCACAGCGCGGAAGTAGTCGCCGACCTTTACGCCCTGGTTCGATCCCACATTGAAGTAAAGTTTCTGGCCGGTTCCGAGCACCGAGTCAAAATCCTTGCCCATGAGAATCCGTCCCGATACCTTGCTGCTCGCGGGCAGGAAGCGGTCGAAACGCACGGGAGGATGGAAAGCGATGGCGGGCTTTTCGACGTAGGGAATTGCAGTATCTCCCGGGTTGACCGGGTCGCAGGCAAATTTCACGCGAGCGATTGCGGTTTTGCTGCGCGTATCGATAACCATCACGCGGGCAACCTCCATGTAGGGCTGTCCAGTGGCTTTCAAGAGCTTGCGCTGGCCGGGAAACATTTCATATTCGTTCATGTCGCGGAGCTCACGGATGATTTCGTATTCCGAACCGGGAGTGTAGCCGGTACCGTGCAGGTAAACGACATCGCCATTCACAAACTTCGTGGTCGATGGCGTCTGCAAGCCACCGGCGACGTAGTGGGCGTCGGGCAGGGTCTGTTTGCTGATGAACCCAGCACAGTAAATATCATTGGAGGTGGGCATCTGAACCCGCTCAATGGGAAAATTGGCAGTGGTCGCGATCGTCCCTTCAGGGGCGGGGGTGCTTGCGGGCGTGCCGGCGGGCGCCTGGCTCCACAGAGCTGTGGCTGCCATAATGATTAAAATCCCTATTTTCTTCATGTTACCTCCGAGAAGAGACTTGGGACAGGCTCTTCTCCACGACTCGGATGGAAGTCGGGCTTTCAGACCGAACGGTAACAACGAGGTAAGAGGGGGTCAAGGTTACGAGGGTGTCAGACGGATTGGGAAACAGGTTTTTTCAAGGAAATGTGAATCGGGTGTTGCATCTTGCGGCTGCAGCCCTGTATATTCGCGCCGAACCTTTTGCTACAAACTGTTGATTCAGGATGCTTTCGGCAACGGCTCCAACCCCGGCCCGTTTGCTGCCCTTGCGGCTGCCGCGAGTATGTGTCGCGGTAAGCGGGTCGGACGCGGCCGACCTGGTGGAAAAGGCAGAGGCGTTGGTCCGCGATAACTCCTTTCTGGAGTTCAGGTTAGACTACATCTCCAAGCCTGCCCTGGGGTTGCCGAGGGTTAAACATTTCATTGAAACTCATCCCGGCACCATGCTGATCGCAACTTGCCGCCGGGTGGCCAGCGGAGGGAAGTTCCGGGGCTCGATTGCCGCACAGCTCGACATTCTGAACAAGGCCGCGGCCCTGGGGTGCCAAGTGGTTGATGTCGAGCTGCAGACCGCGCAAAAGGTAAAGCCGGCGCAGATGCAAAAGCTACGCGCACGCTCGGCGCTGATTCTCTCTTTCCACGATTTTCGCGGCACGAAAAAGCTGGATGAGACACTGGAGAAGATGCGCGCCATTCCGGCCGACTTCTACAAAGTGGTCAGCACGGCGAAAACGCTCTCCGATAACGTTACGATGATGCAGTTTCTGGCGCGCGAGGCGGCGAATCATTCCCTGATCGGAGTGTGCATGGGCGAGCAGGGGCTGATCAGCCGCGTGCTTGGGGTGCGGGCCGGCAGCGTCTTCACATTTGCCGCTGTCGGGCGCGGAGAAGAAACGGCGCCTGGGCAAGCCACGGCGCAGGAACTGCGCAGTGTTTATCGCATCGAGCAAGTCGACGCGGCCACGCGCGTCTACGGTGTTGCGGGTGACCCGGTTGCTCACTCGCTCTCACCGGCTATCATGAACGCAGCGTTCCGGCGGGAGAACGTTAATGCGGTATATCTTCCGCTGCACGCGAAAACGCTGAAAGACCTTCTCTATTGCGTGCGCGAGATTCCCATTCACGGCTTGAGCATTACCATGCCGTACAAAGAAGCCATCATTTCGCATCTCGATAACACCGACTCGCATACTACGAAGATTGGCGCCTGCAACACCGTGGTGCGCGCGCAGGATGGAAAACTCTACGGCTTCAATACGGATACTTCGGGCGTGGTTCGGCCTCTGGAGCGGCGGCTCGCCACGTTGCAGGATGCGAAGATACTGGTTCTGGGCGCGGGCGGGGCGGCGCGGGCCGCGGTGTTTGGACTGCGAGAGCGCGGGGCCGAGGTGTACATCCTGAATCGGCGGATGGCGACTGCGCAAAAGCTGGCCCGGCGCGCGCACGCGCGCGCCATCAAGCGCTCGGATCTCAAGAAATATGCTTTCGACGTGATCATCAATGCCACGCCGGTGGGCATGGGTAACACGCGGGAAACTCCGCTTCAGGAGAAAGAGATCAACGCGCGGTATGTCTTCGACATGATCTACGATCCGGTCGAAACGCGGCTGCTCAAACTGGCGCGGCAGCGCGGTGCGCAAGTGATCGCCGGAGTAGAAATGTTCGTTCACCAAGCCGCGCGGCAATTCGAAATCTGGACGGGCAAACCGGCGCCCCAGGACGACATGCTGCAAGTGGTGGCGCTGGCGATGCAGGAGAGAGCGAGGGCAGCGGAAACGACCGCTGCGAAGGTGCGCTGAGCAGAACCGCAAGACAAAAGGCCGCGAAACGCAACATTCCCAGACAGTTAGCTCCTGCTGTTAAGTTGAACCCGAGCCTACGGTAATACGGAGGTGAATCGCGCGAGGCCTACGTTTTATTGGATTTAGAGCGTTCCAAGCCTTGCTAAGTCATTCGCTTCGTTCAAATTGCCTTTCCCCATTTTGGGTCTTAGAGTTGCACATCCAAGATCGCTTGCCCCTGCCAACGTGGTTGAGTTGTTAGATTTTTTGAGAACCTGATCTAACACGCACTAGGAGGCCTCGCGTGAAACACTATTCGTTGAGCTTGGTTATTGTTGTTCTGGCGCTGACTCTCATCGCAATTCCTCTAGCGGCACAGGTGGTCACCGGATCCCTTAGCGGAACGGTTGCAGATCCTTCCGGCGCGGTCGTTCCAGACGCCACCGTCATCCTGACTAATGCCGGAACCGGTGCGGTGCAACAGGCGATGACGTCTGCCACAGGAACCTTCCGGTTCACCCTGCTGCAGGTGGGTCATTACAACGTCGAGGTCAGCAAGGCGGGTTTCAAGAAGCTGAAGGAAACTGGCGCGTCTGTCGATGCCAACATTGAACACTCACTTGGCACTCTGACGTTGCAGCTTGGTTCAGCCAGCGAGGCCATCGAAGTGACCGCAGCTCCGCCGCTGGTGGAGGCTACGCAGGCGCAGATCAGCGAGGATATTACCGGGACGGCGCTGCAGACCTTCTCAGGGGTTGGCGAGGATGAAGGCATGGATTTTATTGCCTTAACTCTGCCAGGGGTTAGCGCCAGCCGGGATAACAATTTTTCCAACACCAACGGGGTGGGATTTACGGTTGACGGCATTCGCGGGCGCAACAACGATCAACAGATCGACGGCCAAAACAACAACGACAATTCAGTGACCGGGCCGGCGATATTCCTGAGCGACCCCGACTTCGTCACCGAATATCAAGCCACGACCAGCAACTTCGGTCCGGAATACGGGCGGAACTCCGGCTCGGTGATTAACGTGGTTACCAAGAGCGGGACCAACCGCTGGCATGGAACGATATTTGGAACCGAAACCAATTCGGTTCTTACGAGTTTGACGAACGTGGAAAAAGATACCGGCCCAGGCTTTCTAGGCATAACCAAGCCACCGCGCTTCAATCAGGAGTTCACGGGTGGAACCATTGGCGGCCCGCTGCTGAAAGACAAGGTCTTTGTCTTTGGAGGGTTTGATGATCTGGTCGATTCCTCCAAGTTTATTTTCTCCACTGGAGCCTTAAGCCCGACGCCTGCCGGAGTTGGCGCGTTAGCATCGTGCTTTCCGGGAAGTACGAGTGTAGCCGCACTCAATTCTTATGGACCCTTTGCCGTGGGATACGGCTCGCCTACGATTTCCGGATCGCCGGTCACCGGATACTATGACGGCGCGCCGGTGAATAACACCACGGATCCAACGACCGGGCTTCCCGCTTGCGGATATCAGCTTGCTGCCATTCAACGCACACTACCCAACGGCTTCCACTTCTATGACTGGCTAGGAAAGCTGGATGTCCACTTCACACCGAGAGATTTGGTCACCTTTCGCTACATATTCCAGAGAGAGCTGTTCTACAACTCAACCGGATACAACAATGGAACGTCCGCGGCTGCGGGATACTCTTT
>JASHQM010000094.1 GCA_030039165.1 Candidatus Sulfotelmatobacter sp.
TCGATGGCCAGCGACGTCACCCGCTCCGCCACCTGCGAGGCGAAGAGCTTGGTCATGGCGGCTTCTTTGACGAAATTCACGCCCGCATCTTTCATGCGGGCAGCGTTGTAGACCATCAGGCGCGCGGCTTCGATTTCGGTGGCCATCTGCGCGATTTGAAATTGAATCCCCTGAAACTCGGCAATGGGTTTGCCGAACTGCTTGCGCTCCTGCGCGTATTTTGCCGCAAATTCCCACGCACCGCGCGCGACGCCGATCATCTGCGCTCCAATGCCGATGCGGCCTTCGTTGAGCGTTTCTATCGCGATCTTGTAGCCTTTCCCCGCCTCGCCGAGCACGTTTTCCTTGGGAACCTTGCAGTCTTCGAGGATCAGTTCGCAGGTCGATGACGCGCGGATGCCCAGCTTGTCTTCTTTCTTGCCCACGCTGAAGCCGGGGAAGTCTTCTTCGACAATGAAAGCAGTGATGCCTTTGTATCCTGCGCTGAGGTCGATCGTGGCAAAGAGAATGAACACACCGGCTTCTTTGCCGTTGGTGATCCACAGCTTGCGGCCGTTCAGAACATAATTGGAACCTCTGAGTTCGGCTTTGGTTTGCAAGGCAAACGCGTCGGAGCCGGAACCGGCTTCACTCAGGGCATACGCGCCGCAGGTATCAGCCGCCATTTTCGGCAAATATCGCTTCTTTTGCTCGGCGTTGCCCCAGCGCAGCAACGCATTGTTCACCAGAGTGTTTTGCACATCGACGATGACACCGGCGGAAGCATCGACCCGCGAGAGTTCTTCGACCGCGAGAATCGCCTCGAAAAACTTAGCTCCGCTGCCGCCAAACTGCTCTGGGATTTCGATGCTCATCAGCCCAAGCTGGAAAAATTCGTGGATGAGATTTTTCTCAAAGACGCCCTTCTCATCCATTTCCTTAACATGCGGCCGGATCCTCTCCTCGGCAAACTGGCGAATATTGTCACGAAAGAGAATCTCCTCGTCAGTGAGGGTGGTGAGGGGCGTGGGCGCGGCGGGCACGAGTACGTCAGGCATGAGGAATCCTTCAGAAGTGAGAATGCAAACTAATCAGTTTAGCACTGGCCAGAACCATGGCATCTTTGGCTGTGTATTAGATTAGTGGCTCATCGCTTCCTGCTCAAACTGAACCGCCACCTGCGCTAGCCACGAGCCCAGGCCATTACATTCCCGTAAGTCACCTTACTTTGCGCTTCGCACACCTGCCGATGTGTATATTGAAAACTGATTCATGCTGGTTCTCGAAAACATCCTCCTCGCACCACTTACCACGTTCAAAATCGGAGGACCGGCGCGCTATTTCGTCGAAGCCAAAACCATCGGTGAAGCGCAGGAAGCCATTGCGCACTCCCGCTCGCGCGATTTGCCCTTGTTTGTTCTGGGCGGCGGCAGCAATCTGTTGATCGCCGACGCAGGATGGCCGGGCCTCGTCCTTAAAATCTCGATTCCAGGCATCGACCAGAAACCAGGCCACGACGACAATGGCAGCGTTCTTTTCGATGTCGGCGGCGGAGAATCCTGGGACAAATTTGTCTCCCGCATGGTCGCGGGCCACTATGCCGGAGTCGAATGCCTCAGCGGAATTCCCGGCAGTGTCGGGGGTACGCCCGTCCAGAATGTCGGCGCGTATGGGCAGGAGGTTTCCGAAACCATAGCATCCGTGCAGGTTCTCGATCTGCGCGACAACCAGGTCCGCGAACTCTGCCGCGAAGCTTGCGACTTCAGCTATCGCTCCAGCATCTTTAACAGGACCGAGCGCGGCCGCTTTATCGTCCTCGGCGTCACCTACGCGCTTGCACCCGACGGTGCCGCGCGTATCACTTACCCTGATCTCAAGCGGCATTTCGAAGGTCTCGAGCCCCCAACGCTTGCCGAAACTCGCGAAGCTGTGCGCCACATTCGCGCTATCAAAGGCATGTTGATTGTTCCCGGTGACCCTGATTGCCAGAGCGCTGGATCGTTCTTCAAGAATCCGATTCTCTCCGAAGAACAGCATGAAGACCTGAATCAGCGCGCTGCCACCCGCGGACTCACTCTTCCCAGCTATCCTGCGCTAGAAAGCCGCAAGAAAGTTTCCGCTGCGTGGCTGGTCGAACGCTCCGGATTTGCTAAAGGATTCGGCTTCGGCCCGGTCGGCATCTCGACCCGGCACGCTCTCGCCATTGTCAACCGAGGCGGCGCGACGGCCGCCGACGTGCTCGCCCTGAAAGATCAAATCCAGCAGCGGGTGGAAGAAATCTGGGGAGTATACCTTGAGCCGGAACCGGTGTTGGTAGGCTTATAGGCCGGCCTTAGTCAGACCCTAGCGACGTTATTACCCTTGATTGATGTCATTCCTCACTGGGCCAATTTGCCTGGCCCGGTGAGGAACCTGCTGTTCGCTTGAACCGACCCCAATCATGATCGACTCTCTCTTTCCAGCCCCTTCAACTCCTCGATCTCACGTCGAAGCTTTTGTTGCCGCCTGCGTCTGGTTGGGAAGAAAACCGCCAACCAGATGATGAGCAGGACAAGAACCGGCACAACATTCCACAGCAGCCGCGGCGCTGCAAGCGACCTGACGACTGTCGGCCCCAGCACCAACGCGATGCCCAAAAAACAGAACGTCAGTCCCGCCTTCTGCCAGATATTCAGG
>JASHQM010000095.1 GCA_030039165.1 Candidatus Sulfotelmatobacter sp.
TGAAGGCGGTGGATGCCAGCAAATTCACGGAAATCGGACCGGTGGCGACGGTTTCCGTATCAGGGTCGTCGCAACCTTCGGCGCCGCTGTCGCCGGTGGAAACGAAGAAAGTGATTCCCTGCGCCGCGGCCTGCTCCGCTAACGCAGAGATACCGGCGGCTTCGCTGCTATCGCCCGCTTCGCACGTGCCGAAGCTCTCGGTCATGATGTCGGCAAGATTGTTTTCAACGATATAGACCTCTGAGAGGTCAACGCCGTCGGCCGTGTTAGTCGAAGCGGAGACGACAAGATCAATAGTCGCATTGGGAGCGACCGCGCCCGACCACGTGGAATCGAGTGTAGCTTCAACCTCGTCGCTACCGCCTAGATCGCCGGGATCGGGGCCGTTGAGAATGACCGAGAAATCTCCGCAGCAGACATTGAAAATCTCCGATGAGCGAAAGTCGGTGATGTCTTCCGCCGGCGAGTCCACGCTGTACAGGTTGCTGCGTCCAACGATGCCAATAGTGAGGCCACTACCGGTTGGGCCTGATCCGTAGGCGGGGCTGTTGTAAATCGTGGCGAAATCCAGCGGCGCGATACCGTGTGAGCCGTCACTGAAAGTAAGAGCAGGCCGCTTCCCCGACTGCACCTTCGCTGTTATCGGCTGCTTGGAGAAAACAACCTGCGGCTTCTTTAGGAAATTGTGCAGCGTGAGAACGCCAGCTACCGCGGGCGTCAACGCGGTTGGGATTGACGGATCGCTCGCGTTTGCCCAATGTTGCTCGCCGTTCACGATGTATTTGTGGATTGTTGTGCGAAAGGCTTCCTGCACCTGGCCGGCCGTGCCGGAGAATTCGAGCACAGTGCGGCCTTTGGTTGTGCCAACCTGAAAACCGTGCGATTGCAGCCAGGCGGTAATGGTGCGCATGTCGGCATCGGTGGGGCCGAATTGTTTGCCGAATTGTTCGGGCGTAACCCACTTGTGAAAGCTAGCCGAGTATTTGGTCTGCTGATTGTCGAGCAATTTGAGCAGTGCGGCTTCCTGTGCGGGGCTGCGCTTCAGCACCAGCAACATGCGATCCATGGGCAAGGAAGCGGGGGCGGAGCCGAGATCGAATTGCGGACGCGCCAACGCGTGCGTATTTCCCTTCAGGATGGTGCGTTGCAATTCATTGATCGGCTGGGTAATCAACGGCGTTGGCGCAGGCATAGTCGAGACGTTGCTTTGACAAGAAGCCGGTGCGGGGCCAAGCAGGCACGCGAAAACGGCGGAGGACAATATAGCGACGCTCCTGGTAAGGGACAAAGGGAATGTGATCATGAATTGACACCTATTCTGGGACGTGTCTGTACCTGCCGAGAGCGAACGGGCCAGAGGGAAGGTTAGGGCCCGGCAGTTCTCGTTGCGCGACGTGCAATTATTGCGCTTGAGCCAGATTTTTTATCCGAAACGTGGCCGAAATGCAACCGGAAAAATGGGCGCGTCACTCATTGAACATGGGAACCTGGCGCTGGTCTTCGACCGGACGCCGCGCGGACCTGCGGGTGCCTCCAATAACCGCCAGCACGGTGAGCGACTCGAGGGCTGTGCGGGGAACGAAGATGCGCTGCGTATTCGAGCGCTGGTCGGGAGGGTTCACAAGATAGCCTTCGGGCAGATTCTGGGTGAGATCGGAGGGCATGAGGCCTTCAATGACTTCGTTGTCTTTAAAGCGCAAGCGCACCCATAAGCCTTCGGCGCGCGGACGGGATGCAAAAGTCTTGCGGGCGAGCGATTCGGAATCTCCAAATTCCCGGACGAAATACACTCCCCTGATCTCGCGCAGCTCGATGGCGACCACGTTGCCGGCGAGATTGAGCAATTCGAGCTTGCCTTCATGGATAAACTCGGCGGAAACATAGCCGGAGACGGAATCGCGGTCCATCTTGCGGACGATGACTTTTTTGTGCGTCGAAGACATAAAAACGGGCTGCGGATTTCCAGCTTCCGCAATTATTCCCAGCGTGTCGGACAGTTTCTACGAAGTTTCCGAGGTCAGGCCCTGATTCCTGCCTGGCGAAGCCCGACGGCGGATCTCGAAGCCCGATTTTCGCATTAATTCGCGCCCAGCGCATGAATCCACGTTGGCAGTAGCCAAAATGTAAACGTTGTGTTATTCCTTGAGGTTGCGTTGTTATTGCTCAAGCAACAGTTAAGTCATTTAGATTTAGCGACTTAAACAAGAGGATGCAAGCGGCGCAGTCGTGCGCTGCGAAACAGCCTGTGGATATCTTGTGGAAATCTGCGGATTTCCCACACCCCAGGCTACAGGAAACAAAAGCGGTTGCAGCCATCTGTATCAGCTTGCGCATTTCCCCCAAAGACGAATGGCTGACTACATTTACACCATGGAAATCCGGTTGACGCCGGATCAACTGAAGGGCGTCAACCTGGTGCAAGACGTAGCCCGCGCGGCGGAATTCATCTTATATCTGACTGGCGGCGCCATCCGCGACATCATCAGCGGGTTCACCATCCGCGACTTGGACTTTACGGTTCAGGGCAATCCCCTCAAGCTACAAAAAGAATTGGAAAAGGCGGGCGCGCAAATCGCGGGCCAGGACGAAGACACGCGCACCCTTTATCTGGTGCTGCCGGGCAACGTTCGCGCCGAAATCGGGATGGCGCGCAGCGAGCAGTACGAAAAGGTGGGCCGGCCGCCGGTGATCACCCCGGCCAGCATTCAGGAAGATTTGCGTCGCCGCGATTTCACCGTCAACGCGATGGCACTGTCGTTGAATGAAGGCTCGCGCGGGCTGCTGCTCGATCCCTTCAACGGCGTGGCCGATATCGAGGCCAAATTGTTGCGCATCCTGCACAACTATGCCTTTGTGGAAGATCCCTCGCGGCTCATTCGGGCAACCCGGTTTTCGACACGCTTCCACTGGCCGCTTGAGGAGCGCACGCAGCAGCGTTACAACGCCGCCAAAGAAAATAATTATATCGAGCACGTTTCGCGCAGCGCCGTCGGCCACGAGATCGCGCAGTTGGCGCACGAAGACGACCCCTTGAACGTTCTCAAGGCCCTGGAAAAAGAAGAGTGGCTGAAGGTGCTGCATCCGCACTGGACGTCGGCGAAAGTGGATACCAACGGGCTGTCGCAGTTGATGAAGACGCGGCAGCAGATGATGGATCTGGGGTTCACGGTCGATCCCTCGGCGGCGGTGATGTACTTTCTGACCGCACGGCTTCCGGATAAAGACATCTCCGATTTGCGCCGCGTGATGCCGCGCAAGGATCTGGTCGAGGCCTGGCGCGACATCGAAGATCACGCGAAGGATCTTGCGAAGCGCCTCATGGGCAAAGAGGCGGCCACGCCTTCGCGCACCTGGAACCTGCTTTCCTCGGCGCGGCCGGAGATGATTCTGTTTCTGGCGGTCACGGCGCGCCAGCAAACGGTGGCGCAAAAGATTAAGAACTTCCTCACGAAGTGGCGTGACGTAAAGAAGCGCATTCCGCTACCAGAAATGACGGAGCTGCTTATTACTCCGCAGTTGCCGGAGTATCCCAAGCTGGCCAACGATGTGTTCATGCTGCTACTGGATGGCAAATTGCGCTCGCGGACGGAAACGCTGAAATTTTTGAAGCCGTTCGCGCCGCCCCCGCCACCTCCGCCTCCGGTGCCAAGGCGGGGACGGGCGAAAGCGGCAGCGGCCGCCGCCTCGGCCGCTGGTGCACCGGTGTCGGCCAAGAAAGGAAAAGTAAAGAATGTAGTTGCAAGTGTTCCCGTGGCTTCAGCTTCCGCACCCGCGACACACGCAAAATCGCCGGATGCATCCCGCCCCACGCCCAGGGCTGTTGCGCCCGCACTGCAAAAGAAGATCGCAAAATCCTCAAAACATGCCGGCAAGTCCCCCAGGCGCGTAGGCAAACCCAAGAAGAAAAGGCCCTTGAGACACCCGTCAAAACCAAAGAAAGCCGCCGGAAAGAAGGCGGAATCGCGGAAGCGGTAGAGCTCGCCTTCACCATAATTTTGTCGCGAAGCCGGTTTAGAACAGGCTTATAATGGCGGTATGCGGCGCACGCTGTTCATAGCGGCGTTGGTGCTTTCGCTGTCCTGTTGGCAAGCCTGGGGGCAGCGTGGCGGTGGCCACGGCGGCGGATCTGGTGGCGGCCATGCCGGCGGATTCGGGGGCGGCCACGCTGGTGGTTTCAGCGGCGGGCACGCATTCAGTGGCGGCCCACATTCCTTTAGCGGCGCGCGCTCTTTCGGCGGCGTTCACTCCGGTTCGGGCTTTGCAGGACGCTCTTTCGCGCGCGGCTCTAATTTTACCCGCCCGGGCCTTGCCCGGGGATTCGCCCGCAACCATTCAAGAGTCGGTGTGCAAATCCGCTCGTACCCCTATGGATATGGATACGGGTATGGGAATTGCTGGGGCGGATATTGTGGCTGGGGTGGTTATGGCTATCCCTACCTGTGGGGTGGAATTGACCCCTACTGGTGGTGGGAAGGCGACAACGATAATAGCGATTCCGGTTACGACGCGAGCGGCGGATATGATTACGGTCCGCAGTATGACGCCGGTGCGCAATATGATCCTGGCCCGCAATACAATACCGGCTTGGCCAATCAGATGAACCAGCAGGGATTGGTGCCGTGGCGGACGCCGCAAGACCGCGACTCCTATGCGAGGGCGCCACAGCACCAGCAAACCATGGAAGCGTCGCCCGCGACCGTGCTGGTGTTCCGCGATCAACATAAGGAAGAGATTCAGAATTACGCCATTGTCGGCGAGACCATCTGGACATTTAGCTCGCAACGTACCGAGAGAATTCCGCTTTCAGATCTCGACATTCCAGCCACTCAGAAGGCCAATGATGACCGTGGCGTAGAATTCCGCCTGCCGGGAACAGGCGAAGGGCAGTAATCCGGAAAACTCCTCTTCAGATTTTCCACAATACTAGCGTTGCGCGTTATCCTGAGAGCATCGTTGTCAAAGCATCGTTGTCCTGAAAACATCCCTGCCCTTTGGGCGCAAGTGCCACCGAGACTTGATGAAGAGTAAAAACTCCGCGCGCATTTTTTATCTGGCCATTGCATTGGCCGTAGTTTTGCTCGACCGATGGAGCAAACACCTTGTGGCGCGGCGGATCGGGCTTTATCAGCATATCCAGATCATCCCCGGTTTTTTTCGACTGACGCATACGGAGAACACGGGCGCGGCGTTCAGCCTCTTCGCGGATACGATTACCCCGTGGAAGACAGGATTGTTGATTGCATTCTCGGTAGTCGCGCTGATCGTGGTTTCGATTCTGCTTTGGAAAAATCAGCATGCGCACATCGCGACCGGCATCGGTCTGTCATTGATCATGGGAGGGGCGATAGGAAATCTTTGGGACCGCGTGGCGCGCGGCCGCGTGGTGGATTTTTTGTTGTTTTACGTGAAGCGCTATCAGTGGCCGGTGTTCAATCTGGCAGATAGCGCGATTGTCGTGGGTGCGGGGTTGCTGGTGCTGGAAATCATTTTTGCGAAATCGCATCCCCAACACGGAATGGCGGACTAAAAGCCCTGCTGCACCAGTTCTTCCACGGTGAGCGAATCCTGGTTTTCTTCGCGGCTCATCATCTTTTCGACATACTTGGCGATCAAATCGGCTTCGAGATTGACGGGATCGCCGCACTTGAGCGAATTCAAATTCGTCATCTCGACAGTGTGCGGGATGATGGCGATGGTGCACATCGTTCTTTCGAGCTCCGCGCCTTCCAGCTTCGCAACCGTGAGGCTGACGCCCTCAATGGAAATTGATCCTTTGAAGACGGTGTATCTTTCGATCTCCGGCGGCAATTCGATGCGCAACCAGAAATTTTCCGAATCAGCGATGCGTTCTAGGGCGAGGAACTTGCCGATACCATCGACATGCCCTTGCACAATATGCCCACCGAAGCGGCCATCGGCCTTCATAGGCAACTCCAGGTTGACCAGCGCGCCCTCTCGGATGCGGGAAAACGACGTGCGGACCCAGGTTTCGGGCGCAAGATCGGCACAGAACGAGCCCGGCATAATATCGAGCGCGGTCAGGCAAACCCCGCTGACGGCAATGCTCTGGCCGGTTTCTAATTCTCTGGGAGAATTCTTGGCGGCGACGGTAATGCGGCGATTTTCGCCGCGCTGTTCGATGCGAGTGACACGCCCGACCTCTTCGACGATTCCTGTGAACATGAACGACCTCGACCGAACATCATAATTCACCCAGGAGACGCGGAGACGTGGAGAGGAACAATTTTCTTCGCTTTTAAATCGCCGTGTCCTGCGAGAAAAACATTATTCCGTATAGGGATCGCGCAAATATCCTTCCATAGCAACGTCTTCTCCGCAGTGGTGCAGACGCACGTTTCTTAGAGTTCGCGTTTTCCAGGAAAGGCTCAAACTTGCGGCAAACGGGACAGAGCCTTGACCAAAGATTTTCGGCGCGTAATAGAAGAAGACTTTGTCGACTATGTCTGACGCTAGGGCGGCGGCATTTAGCGTGGCTCCGCTCTCGATCATGACGCTGGTGATTTCGAGTTCGCCCAGCCGGCGCATGATTGCACGAAGATCCGGTCTGCCGTCGGCCCCACGTGGTAGATGCTCGATGCGAATACCGTACGCTTCCAGTTCGCGCTTCTTTCTTTCTTCTGGGGCAGAGCAGAAGACGAGCGCTTCGTTTTTGCCTGCGCCATTCGCGACGCTTTGCACGAGGCGCGAATCCAACGGCAGCCGCAGATGTGAATCCAGAACCACGCGCAACAGCGTGCGGCGCCGCGGCTGGCCAGTACGATCGGTCAATAGGGGATCGTCGGCAAGAACGGTTCCTACGCCCGTCAGAATGGCATCGCTCTCATGCCGCTGTTCCTGCACATGTGCACGCGCCAACTCGCCGGTAATCCATCCACCGGGCGGCATTCCACGTTGGTGGTGCGTGGCGCGCGCAGGCGCGGCGGCGATTTTGCCGTCGAGCGTCATCGCCGATTTCAATGTTACGAGCGGCGTCCTATGGCGAATGTAGCGTGCAAAGGCTTCGTTCAGCCGCCGTGCTTCTTTTTCAAACTGTCCAATCTCCACCTGAATCTTAGCCGCTCGCAATTGTTCAAATCCACGTCCGCTGACCTTGGGATTTGGATCGGCCATGCAGGCGACGACCCGGCTGATTCCCGCTTCGATGAGGGCATCCGTGCACGGCCGAGTGCGTCCCTGGTGAGCGTGGGGCTCGAGGTTGATGTAAAGAGTCCCCGCGCGCGCCTTGTTGCCCGCCTGCTCGAGAGCAAGAATTTCGGCGTGCTTGACGCCATCGTAGGTGTAGGCGCCAGCGCCCGCTATCTCACCCTTGGAGTCGACTATGACCGCCCCGACGTAAGGATTTGGTGAGGCCAGCGCAATCCCTTCGCGTGCCAGATCGAGTGCGCGGCGCAGGAACTCCTCATCGCAGACGGCGTGAGTCATCCACAGAAATCTATCATGCCAAGCTGAGGCACTTTGGCCGCGAAAGGAGCGGGAAGGATTCGCTTCTCTGTTTTTCGCCACATCCGGCGCTGTCAAGCCCGCTCAATCATGCTACGATTCGAGTATCGTTTCATCTCGGGAGTGAAACTGTCGCACCATTTTTGTGCGCTGACCGCTGCTGTGGGGCGAATGAGTGTGCACTTCAACAGGAGAAAACATGAAGAAGTTGGTTGGGTTTATGGTTCTGGGCTTGTTCTCACTCCCGATGATGGCGCAAGGCTATCCTAAAGCGCAGTTGTTTGCCGGTTATCAGTACGAGTATCTGGGCGGAAGCGCCGCT
This sequence comes from Candidatus Sulfotelmatobacter sp., assembly GCA_030039165.1. Taxonomy (GTDB): domain Bacteria; phylum Acidobacteriota; class Terriglobia; order Terriglobales; family Acidobacteriaceae; genus Sulfotelmatobacter. The sequence goes on from JASHQM010000095.1 coordinate 7,784, forward strand.
CCTAGTACGATTTCCGGAAGTTTGGCCGAGACGGGCGAAAGTTTCAATGGTTTTAATGGCTCGCTTGCATACAACTTTGGCAAGCACGTAGGGCTTGCTGCAGATTTTGGCGCCGGTTTCGCGTCGTTCAACGGACTTTCCGCGCGCTTCTACAGTTACACAGCCGGCCCAGTAGTTTCTTTCAGGTCTCACGGGAAATTCACACCCTTTTTTCACGCCTTGATTGGCGGAGCCCATGCCGAGGCCGGACCTTCCTATGTTGGCCTTTCGGGTGCCGTCTCACAGAATGGACTGGCGGCTTTGATCGGCGGAGGCGCGGATTACAGGCTGAAGAGATCGATCGGGCTTCGACTGTTTCAGGCCGACTGGCTTTACTACGATTTCCCGGGTATTAATGATGGACCGTCTTTCAGCCAGGGAAATAATGTGAGAATCTCAACCGGCGTAGTGTTGGGATTCTGAAATCTGTGCCAAGCCAGGCACGGTCTCAACTCGAGCAAACTCTTCTTAGGTTCGGACGTCCGGGTTAATCTGCGGGATGGTCGGCAAATAACAGTCTGCGGCCTCGTCGGGCGATACAATAATCTCGGCAGTCGAAATGCCGGGATGGCGAAATTGGCAGACGCAGCGGACTTAAAATCCGCAGGGGCCAAAAGCCCTGTGGGGGTTCGATTCCCCCTCCCGGCACCACGAACCCTAGCCTCTACTGTGGGTTTATTGCCAATCGAAACTACGAGGCAATTTCAGAGCGATATACCGTGTGGCGAGAATTCTGAGGATACCTTGACACCGGATTGCATCAGAGTAGACTGAAAATGTTGATACCGGTGAAGGAGTACCACCGCTAACCGCTATCCGTCGCTAAAACCGGAATGGCTGATGACTCCTGACAGGGTTACTTGTCTCGGGAGTCGCGTCTGAGGTTTTTCCAAAATCTCTCCTGACGAGTGTCCGAAGCAGCACGCACATTTTTCGGAACCATGGACGGTCGCAGCCGAGCGTCCTCGGAGGGAGTAATGACTGGAAAAAGGGCTACGCGGAGATTTCAAAGAATCCTTGTGGGCTACGACGGATCGCGGGAATCAGAGAAGGCGTTTCAGGTAGGCCTAAGCATTGCCAACACCCTCGAATCGCGTCTGGAGATCATGTCGGTGATCCAGCCGGGAGAACCTGCAACGATCACAGGCGCATACGATGATTTTGAACATGCTCGGAAACAGTACGCATTGGCGCTTCGCCGGCTGCTGGAAGCCACAAACGGTCGCGCTGGCAACGTGGAGGCAAACATCGTTATCGGGCATCCTGCTGACGAAATTGTCAAACGCGCCGCCGGTAATCACTCAGATCTGGTTGTGGTTGGCGTTCGTGGAACCTCAAAATTCAAGGATCTGGAGATAGGATCGGTCTCACAGCACGTTCTGGCTTTTGCTCCGTGCCCAGTGCTGGTAACGAGATAGTACGCGAAGGTACTGTTGACTTCGGCTACTCTCTTTGCTGTACTAAAAACGATATTACGGTGAAGGAGTTCACCGAAACCGCTGTTCCCACCATTTAGCCGGGTGCAGCTGATGACTCCTGACAAGCGGAGACTTGTCGCGGAGTCAGACCCCGGCAAGAATCTCGAGAAATAAGGTATCCGATGGAGAATGTGTGGGTCCTCGCCTCGGTGTGGGTGGGACTGGCGCTCATCGCGACGCTCGTCGCCATTTGGTTCAAGATTTCTACTGCGCTGAGCGAAATCGTGGTTGGCACAGTCGCACAGTTGATCATCGGCGCTTTCTTCGTGCACGGCGAACTGGGCGCTAAAGCCCCCTGGGTCACGTTTCTTGCCGGTACAGGCGCGATCGTTCTTACCTTCCTTGCCGGCGCTGAGCTTGATCCGCAAATCTTTCGCATGAAATGGAAGGAAGCCATAGTCATTGGGCTCGTCGGGTTCTTCGGCCCGTTTCTGGGATGTACAGCCATCGCCCATTTCGTTCTGCACTGGACCGGCCGGTCCAGTTGGCTGGCGGGTGTTGCGCTTTCTACAACCTCAGTCGCGGTCGTATATGCTGTGATGCTGGAGTTGGGTTTCAATGTCACCGATTTTGGAAAGGCCGTGCTCGCGGCCTGCTTCGTGAACGATCTCGGGACCGTTATTGCACTCGGCTTGATCTTTTCGCCCTTCACTATCAAAACATTGACATTTGTCGGTGTCAGTGTGGTTGTCTTTGCCATTCTACCGTTCCTCACGCCCTGGTTCTTCCGACTGTATGGTGGCCGCGTTTCCGAGCTTGAGGCGAAGTTTCTGCTCTTCCTTCTATTCGCGATGGGCGGACTGGCCGTTTGGTCGGGAAGCGAAGCGGTGCTTCCCGCCTACATCATTGGCATGGTTTTGGCGGGTACTGTCGGCAAGGACCATATCCTGATACGTCGACTGCGTACTCTGACATTTGGTTTATTGACCCCGTTCTATTTCATCCGTGCGGGCTCGTTTGTCTCGGTACCCGCGCTGGTGGCAGCACCGCTTATCTTCGTGACGCTGTTTTTCGCCAAGATGCTATCTAAGGTTATCCCTCTATTCCCGACCGTGAAAACATTCAAGTATCAGCGAGAAGAGGGGCTGTATTTCACATTGATGATGTCAACGGGTCTTACTTTCGGTACCATTTCCGCATTGTTCGGGTTGAATCATGGAGTGATCGACCAGGCGCAATATTCTCACCTTGTCGCCACTGTGATCGGCAGTGCCGTGATACCTACTATGATCGCCAATGCTTGGTTCATGCCGAGACACTTGCTTGTCTCGAAGAGGGATGACACGGCAGCGTTGGCCCAGCCGGTGCGTTCAGCCCAGGCTCAGGAGGGAGCATGACCGGGAAACGGCACAATCCCCATTTCCGAAAATTGCTGGTCGGCTACGACGGTTCGAAGGAGTCGGAAAAGGCGGTTGATCTGGCATTGTCATTGGCGGAGTGCATTGACGCCAGCGTCTTGTTTTTTGCTGTCGCTCGGCCGCCGGAACCATCGACCTCCGTGGAACTAGAAGCCGTGCTCGACGACGCCAAGGAGCATTTCGAGGAAGGCTTTAAGAAGATCCGCGAAAAAGCAAAGGGAAACGATATTAACATTCAGACCGCAACCGCAGTCGGCCATCCAGCGGAGCAGATCATCCACCGGGCGGAAGCCGACGGCATTGATCTGATCATTCTGGGCAGGCGAGGGCGATCAATGATCTCAAGAATGATGTTGGGTTCAGTCTCGGAGCGAACGTTGCGGTATGCGCACTGTCCGGTAATGGTTGTTCACTAGCAATAATCACGCACCCAGCATGACCTCAGGTTTCATTTTTGACCGGCAGCAAGAGCGCCAGCGGATCAATCAGTTCCTGGCGAAACAGCACCGTTTCCTCATTTTCGGTCCCTCAGGGGTTGGCAAGACCCTGCTGTTACGGGATGTGTTGTCCCAGTTCCCTTCCGTTCTCTATTGCGACGAATCGGCGACGATCAATGCGGTGTCTCGCCGGCTCGCGCTCGCTTTGCTGCGACTCCAAAATCCGCGAGCTAAGGCATCTTTCTGTGACGAAGATGCCGTCGCAAGGAAATCAGCAGTTGCTCTGAAAGGAATCGTAATGGACGCCTTACGCGAGGGTGAGTACTCGATTGTGCTCGACCACCTCAAGCGCCCTTCGTACTCGTTCGCAGCGGGGATTCGGGAAATCATGGGTTGGGGATCGACTCCCGTCAGCGCGGTCGCCCGCTCCAGCCACATGGAAGATACCGGCTTTCTCCAGCCTCTTTATGGAGACCGGTCGCAGAAATGCGAGATTCGCAATTTCGACGATGCCACTGCCCAGGAGTTTGCACGCGAGATGATCAAGCGCCGGGGCCTTTCGGCTGCAAATATTTCCGAGTTCCTGAGTAAGGTACTTAAGTTGAGTGAGGGAAACCCGGAAGCGATCATCACCATGATCGATATGGCGCGGTATCAAAAGTACCGTTCCGAGGACCATATCAAGATATCGCCGTTGTATATCGACTTTCGCATGAACGGTGGAGTCATCCAATGACGGATCGGTCGAACTCACTCAATTCCAATCACGAGCGACGCCTTAGTGTGACCTGTCGCCACATCGACAAGCTTCTGGGCGAGATGGAAAGCGCTCTCGATATCTCTGCCTCCAAGCTGGTATTTCCACAATATGTTCTTGATTTGCGTCCCGAGCAAAGACGCGTCATCGAAGATTACATTGGCCGGATTCGAGTACAGTTGGTGCAAGTGCTCGATCGCCAGGGCATTGCGCACCCGCCTGCCGACGTCCCCGTCTCGCGAACTCTGCTTTCCCATCTCACCTTCGTGGATATTGCTGCCGAAGAATTAAGGCCCAGGTACATGCGCGGGTATGGAGAAATATCTCCTGATGCCGCGGCAGAACTGAATCGAATTGCCTCGGACCTACAACAGTTGATGCGACAATTTCACCATTATCTGGCTGAGTGCACGACAGAAATAGAAAGGAAAAAAGCGACTTGCTGAAATACGTGATCGTCGGCGTGGGAGGATGTCTCGGTTCTATCTTGCGTTTCTGGCTCGGTAGCTATATCGGCGGGAAGATTGGAACGCGATTTCCTTATGGAACGTTCGTAATCAATGTCACCGGCTCATTCCTGATTGGTTTCATACTCGCATTGCTGACGGCCAAAACGAATTGGAGCCCGAATTGGCGCTACCTCATTCCCATTGGATTTATCGGAGGATACACAACATTTTCGAGCTTTGAATACGAAACCCTGCGTACTATCCAGGATGGTCAACTTGGTTTGGGAGTGCTGTACGTTGCGTTGAGCGTTTGTGTTGGATTTGTCGCGGTATGGGGAGGAGTAATGGCCGGAAGGGTAATTCCATGAAGGCAGAGGCCATATCCGGCAGCGGCCGCATTCGCCAGTCACTTGCTAAAGCCTGTCCGATCTGCGGAATCTTGAAAGATTTTCAGTAATGCTCGGAGGAAAACGTGCTCACACCAGGGCCAGGTAAGAAGGTGGGAGTTTACGTGGCGGAGGATCAGAAGTACCACGGTGCTTCTGCCTATGCTGCGATTTTGGATTTTCTTTTCTTTCACGGTGTGTCGGGCGCAACCGTGACGCGCGGGATTGCCGGCTTCGGCGCCGACCACCATCTGCATACGGATCGTCTGGTGGATCTCGCCACAAAACTCCCTGTGAAGGTTGAGTTCATCGAGACCGCAAAAAAGGTGGCAGAACTCCTTCCCAAACTCCAGGAGATGGTTGGGACCGGGCTGATCGAAATGCACGACACCACAATCGTAAAGCCCGCCGAAAAGAAACAGAAACGGCTCGTGCCTGAAGGTCTTCCTTTGAAACAAGAGAGCAAGGCCAAATTGATGCGTATTTACATTGGCGAAAACGATAAGTGGAACGGCAAACCACTGTATGAAGCCATAGTGAACGGGCTTCGCGCTCATGACATCGCGGGGGTTACCGTTTATCGGGGCATTTTGGGTTACGGTGCCAATCGGCGAATTCACAAAGATGCAAGGCTCACCCTCTCGCATGACCGTCCCATCCTGTTGTCTGTAGTAGACACGGAAGAGAAGCTGCAAGCTTTCATGCCCATCCTCGATCAAATGGTGCAACAGGGACTTGTTGTGCTATCGAACGTTGACATTGTGAAGTACAGCCACAACTACGAAAAAAGCGAACGTCGCCAGGAGACGCGGATATGAGACTGGAAGGCAAAGCCAAGATGCTGCGTATTCATTTCGGGGAAGATGACAAGTGGTACGACAAACCGCTCTACGAAGCTATCGTAATGAAGTGCCGCGAACTGGATATTGCTGGAGCAACGGTCTTCCGTGGCATCGAAGGGTATGGAGCGAGCACTCTTATACACAAACAACATTTCCTTCGTTCTTCGGATCGACCCGTTATGGTTTCCGTTGTAGACACCGAGGAGAAGATCAAAACCCTGATCCCCGCACTTGACGAGATGGTGGATGAAGGACTGATCGCAATGTCGGAAGTAGAAGTCATCCGCTATGTGCATCAGGAAGGAGTGCGCTCCCCGGGCTAGGCAACCACGACAAGGATGAATTCGAACACAAATCAGGAGCTGATAGCGGAAGCAAAAGCTGCGAACGTAATCGACACCACGCCCGCTTTGGCGGACGGCGCGGCTCGTTTGTTGTACTTGGCGACCCTTGCGGAAGAACTGGGTGCTGGCGAGCTTTCGATCGAATCGCGAGAACTGGGGGCCCGCATATCAGAAGGACGCTTTTACGTCGCCTGTGTCGGTCAGTTCAAACGTGGTAAGTCGACACTGATTAATGCGCTGATCGGCGAGCCGATCCTCCCTACGGGTTTCATTCCTGTGACTGCGGTGCCGACTGTAGTGAGATACGGCGATACGACAAAAGCGCGTATTCGCACGCGGGAAGGCACGTGGAAGGACATCCTGATTTCGGATGTGAAGCAGTATGTCAGCGAAGAACTGAATCCCGAGAACCAAAAAGGAGTGCAGGGAGCGGAAGTATTCGTTCCTAGCCAGCTGCTGTCTTCAGGCATGTGTATCGTCGATACGCCGGGCCTTGGGTCCGTGTTCACCAGCAACACAGCCGCCACTCAAGCTTTCATACCTCATATCGATGCCGCACTCGTCGTGGTTGGCGCGGACCCGCCATTAGCGGGCGAAGAACTGACCCTCGTCGAGGCCGTAGGCAAACAGGTACAGGAATTGATAGTCGTCCTTAATAAAGCCGACAGGACGACCGCCCCAGAACGAGAATCCGCTGCGAAATTCACCCGACAGTTGCTTCACAAGAGACTCGGGCGGGAAGTTGGTCCAGTTTTCCAAGTCAGCGCCCAGGAACGGGCCGAGAATCGTGGTCCGGAACGTGACTGGGGAAAACTTGTTCAAGCACTCCAATGCCTAGTTGAGGGCTCTGGGCGGCAATTGGTGCGTGCTGCGTGTGACCGAGGTCTTGAGCGTCTGAGCGAGCAATTGCTGGCCATCATAAGTGAGCATCGAAATGCGCTTTGCCGCCCCATAGAAGAATCCGAAAGGCGGATCGCTTTAATGAAGCAGACGATCGCAGACGCGGACAGGTCGATGCGTGAGCTCAGCTTTCTTTTCATGGCTGAACAGCAGCGGCTTTCCGATCTGTTTGTCGGCCGTCACAAGGCATTTGTTGCAACGGTTCTACCTCACGCCAGCGAGCAATTTGAAGAGGTTCTCCGGTCGGTTCCTCGCGGGTTTGGGCCGTCCTATAGGCGTCGCATTATGAAAGTAGCTCAGCAGATCGCACGCGACAAAGTTGCGCCCTGGTTGAAGCCGGAGCAGGAAGAGGCCGAAAGAGAATACCGGCATGTTGCCACGCGCTTTGTGGAGATGGGGAACGATTTCTTGCGCGAATTAGCCGGAGCTGATATTCCGGAGCTGGCGCGAATGCCGCACGCACTCGATCCCGAAGCCGGTTTTCGTGTTCGCTCGCAGTTCACGTTCATGGAGTTCGTCGAGCTGGCGCAACCGGCTTCCCCCCTGCGTTGGCTCGCAGACGTGGTTCTTCCGGTTATCGGCGCCGACAAACTGATTAGACGCGAGGCGCGTGAATTTCTCATTCGGTTGATCGAGACAAACAGTACCCGTGTTCAGAGTGACATCCTCAACCGAGTCCAAGAAAGTCGAGGCCGCCTGGAAGTAGAGATCCGTAAACTGCTCCACGAAGTAAGCCGCATCGCCGAAGAGGCATTGGTGCGAGCGCGCAGGCTAAGGGAAGAAGGAGAACCGGCCGTTAAAACAGAGCAACGGCGTCTCGATGCCCTGCTGATCGAAGCTTCTGGTTTGGTGCAGTCGAGCTCCAGTTCGAACTGCACGATCACAGAATGAAGGGAGAGGCGGACGCCTGGGCGGAAATCCTTGTTCTGTACTCTTCCGGCAAGCCGCTTTCAATCGAGTTGCGGACTTTTTCCATCAGGCTGTCGCGATCGCCAAAATCTTGCGGCTCGATTGGGGGATGGAAAACTACCGTCGCCGTTCCAGGCTTAATGGCGAAGCGACGTTTGGGCATGATGTAGTGCGTGCCGGTGATCGTGATCGGGACCACAGGAACTCCGCACTCGAGCGCGAGATAGAATGGCCCTTTCTTGAAGGGCAGCAGTTTGCCGTCAAACGAGCGTTTGCCCTCGACGTAGATGGTCATGTTGACGCCCTGATCGACAACTTGTTTGGCGGCGTTGACGGCTTCGATGCCGGCCTCGCGATTGCCGCGGTCAACGGGGACGAGCATGCCGAGCCGCATGGCGCGTCCGAGAATGGGCGTGCGAAAGAGCTCCTTCTTTACCAGAACCGAAGTGCGCCGCGGAATCAGCGGAATCATAATCGGTGGGTCGAGATTGGAAACGTGGTTCGACATGAAGATGTGAGTGCGCGTCGGGTCGAGGTGGTCGAGGCCGACCGTTTCGATGCGCACTCCGGCGAGGCGGACTCCGGTGATGGCTCCCCAGTTGAACATGCGGTAGAGCAAGCGGATGTCGCCCGTGAGGAAGGTCCAGGGAAATCCGACCAGTGCCGCAAGTGGTGCGGTGACCGACCAGAACGTGAGCATGACGAGCGTGCGGAGCATTGCACTGATTGTAGCGCCCCGTCTCGGCGGCCTGCCTCATCGCAAGTCCGGCAGCTGGCGGAGGGAAGCGGTCAGGTCGGCCAGAGGTCGGTGACCCCTTAAAGGCGCTGGGCCGGCTACTTTTCCGCTTCGCCTTTCAGCCATAAGGTCCGCTGGGCGCGCTGTTGGGGAGTGACCACGTCGAGGTCTTTGAGCTCGTAGGAGATCTCTTCGCGCGTGCCGGCTTTGAACTTCAGTTCGCGCTCAGCGTTGCGGCGGCTGCGGACCCTTACCGTGATCGTGTCACCCGGAGCTAATTGCGCGACCTCCTGCGCGGCGTCGAGCCCGGGCATGTGACCGTTGAGTTCCAGTATCACGTCGCCGGCTTGCAGTCCGGCATGGTCCGCTTCGCTGTTCGGAGATACCGCACTGACGATCATAGGGCCGTCGAAGTTGCGGGATGCGGCGAATCCGGCATCTGCTGCGGGATTGGCAGATTCGCTGACACGCAAGCCGACGGTGCGGAAGAAGTCGTTCCAGGGGACTTCGTCGGTGCCGGCGACGTATTTGCTGAAGAAGCTGGTGAAGTCGGCGTGGCTTACGGCTTCGGCCGCTTCGCGGACTCCGGCTGAATCGGGGAAGAATCGTCCTTTCTTCGCATAATTGTCATTCATCCACTGAAAGAGCTCGCGAAGGGAAGCGTGGCCGTGAGTGGCCTCACGCAGTTCGAGGTCGAGGGCGATGCAGAGAAGTTCTCCTTTGTTGTAATAGGAGATGCTGCGGTCGGGGCTGCGATAGTAGGCGTAGCCTTCGAGCCAGGCATCGAGGCTGGACTGTTCCGCAGATTGTGTGAGGTGCGCGGGACGGCGCTCGAGTTCGCTGATTCCACCGCCAAGGTCCTGCTCGAGATGCTTTTCATCGACGAGGCCGGCGCGGAGTTGGATGAAGTCGGCCGCCGTGCTGGTGCAGCCTTCGCTGAACCAGAGGGCGCGAGTGTCATTCTCGTGCGTGTAGTCGATCGGCTCGAGCGATTGCGGGCGGATGCGCTTGACGTTCCAGAGATGGAAGAACTCGTGCGCGGTAACCGAGGCGAGGGCTTCGGGAGCGCGGGCGAGAAAATCGGCGTTGAGAGAGATTGCCGTGGAATAGGCATGCTCCATGCCGCCACCGGCGGGGCCATGCGGAAAGTGGTAAATGAAAGTGTAAGTGTCGTAGGGGCGGTCATTCATCCAGCTTGTTGCAGCGCTGACGATTTTGCGAAGAGTTGCGGTAATTTTTGCAATGTCGTAATCGGCCGGGTCGGCGTCGACGACAACGCGGTAGTGGCCGCCGGATTCGTCGAAATCCGATTCGGCAAACTGGCCGATTTCCACCGGCGAGTCGACCAGGCGGTCGTAGTTGTCGGCGTGAAATCTGTCATCCGGAGGCGGCAGTGGCATGGCAACGTGCCATTCGCTCGGCAGGCCACTGAAATAGACACTGACAGGCTCATTGCGTGCCTCGACTGGATACATGAGAATTTCGGCAAGATTTAGGAAAGCGTGATGAGAATTCAACTCGGCGCCGAAGGGTGCGGGCGAGTCAGCGAAGATTTCGTATTCGACAATCGCACCGTTTTGCGCACCATCGATTTGCCACAGACTCGGGTCGACAGCGTGGATTCCTAGTTCGCGGCCAGCACGGTCTTTAGCGCGGACCCAGTTCACGTATTGGCTGAAGTTGCGGACCTGGTAGAGAGCGTTCCACACGGGCAACTGCAGCCGGCGCTGGGGGGAACCTTGAGGGAGTTCTATTTGAACGCGCAGTAGATGCTGCGCGGGATTAGCGAGCGTGATGGTGTAGTTGGTTGTCCCGTATGACGCAACAGCAAAAAGGCAAACCGCGAACAACGCGGAAATGTATTTCGATCTCAGCCGGGCGGCAGGCGATGACCCCCGCCGGGCAGGCGCCGGGACAATGAGGCCACAGTCAGTCGGCATCGTTGTCATTGTTTACCCGCCGCATTCGCGGAGTTCGCAGTCCTTGTCTGATTCGCCAGCTCGCGCAAGCGGGCAGGGAGCTTTTCGTAAATGCCGCCGAAGCCGCCGTTGGAGAGAATGGCAACTATATCGCCACTGCGCATTTCCGGAGCAACGGTTTGAACAATCTGGTCCGCATTGTCGATCAGGCGGACTCGCTTGTCATATGTTCTAATTTCAGCGGCAAGTTCGGGTAATTCCAGGCGCTCGTCTTCGGGGACGGCTTCCGAGCGGAAAACTCCAGCAACTACGATTTCGTCTGCGAGTGCAAGGCTCCGGGCGAGATCGCTTTGCAGAACGCGGCGCCTGAGAGTGTTCGAGCGCGGTTCGAGAATAGCCCATAGCCGCGCACCGGGATAGCAAGAGTGCAGGGCTTTCAGCGCGCCGGCAATGGCCGTAGGGTGATGTGCGAAATCGTCAATGATAGTAATGCCATTGACTTGAGCTTTGACTTCAAGGCGTCGCTTAACACTCTTAAACGTCTTGAGTGCGGCGGCGATCTGCTGTTTCGAGATTCCGCAATCGGTGGAAAGAGCTGCCGCAGCGGTCGCGTTCCAGACGTTGTATTCGCCGGCAAGAGAAAACTCGAGGTCAGCCCAGGCGTCGTGATTGTGCTGCACTCTCCACGAAGTTCGCCCGGCTTCAAATTTCAGATTGCTGATGCGCCAGGCCGCTCCGTCACTCGTACCATAGCGCGCGACCGGACAAAAGGCTTTGGCCAGAACGCGATTGAGACTCGGGCTTTCACGCTGCTCGGCGTTTGCGCCATCGAAGGCAACGATGTGTCCGCGCCGTGGAATGAGATTCACCAGGCGTTTGAATGCGGTTTCGACCGCCTCGAGGTCTTTGTAGATATCGGCGTGGTCGAACTCGACCGAAGTGAGAATTGCGGCGTCGGGAAAATAGTGCAGAAATTTGGGGCCTTTGTCGAAGAAAGCGGTGTCGTATTCGTCGCCTTCGATGATGAAGTGCTTGCCTTCGCCGAGATGGAAGCTGGAGCCAAAATTTTCTGCGATGCCGCCGATTAGAAACGATGGTTGCAGGCCGGCGGAATGAAAAACCCAGGCGAGCATTGAAGTGGTTGTGGTTTTGCCGTGAGTCCCCGCGACGACGAGCACTTCTTTGCCGCGCAAGAACTCATCGTGCAGCAATTGCGGAAGGGAGCAAAACGGGATGCGGTGGTCGAGGACGTGTTCGAGTTCGACGTTCCCTCGCGAGATGGCGTTTCCTACAACTACCAGGTCCGGTGTTGGCTCGAGATTGCGCGGGTCAAAGGGCTGAGCAACTGGGATTTGCAGATGTGCGAGGAAGTCGGACATGGGTGGGTAGGCGGCGGCGTCGGAGCCGGTGACGCGAAAACCGCGCTGCTTCAGCATTCCGGCGAGCGAGGCCATGGCCGTGCCGCAGATGCCGATGAGGTGAACGTGATTCCTGGAGTTCATTTGAATTAGAGCGCAGGTCAAAGTCTTGAACCGCGGAAATCGCGAAAACGTCCACAGAGCACGCCAATATCCTGTGCCTGCGCAGGTTAACTTACTACTGCACCTTCCAGTATTTCCAAGTTTACGCTTTCGTTGTTCACGCTTAGTTTCGCACGCACCCCAATCGGCAGCGTGATGTTGCCCGTTGTCACATGTCCCGAGCGGAGCCCATAAGCTACGGGAATTCCGAGGTCGCTGACCATGCGCAGGATGACATCTTTGAGCGCGTATCCCTGACTGGCGTTCTGCACGCAATTGAGCATCTCGCCGAAAATCAATCCACGCACGGCGTTTAGCTTGCCCGACAATTTTAGCTGCATCAACATGCGATCGATCTGATAAGGCTTCGTGGAAACATCTTCCATAAAGAGGATCGTATTATCGGTGCAAATCTCGTAGGGTGTTCCCAGAGAAGCGACGAGAATGGAAAGGCAGCCCCCATAGAGGATTCCTTCGGCTGTTCCGTCAACCAAGCCGCGCGCTTCCGAGGCTTTGCCGAGATGCCACTCAGTCCTTCCGCTTAGCGCGGACTGCCAGGACGCCAGATCAATCCCTCCATCGCGCGCCCAGTCTTTGGCGACCATGGGACCATGGAAGGTGATAAGGCCGAGCGCATCGTGAAAATACGCCAGCAATGCTGTGAGGTCACTGTAACCGACGAAGATTTTGGGGTTCGCTTTGATCTTGTCGGCATTGATTCTGTCGAGTAGATAGTTCGAGCCATAGCCGCCGCGGGCGCAGACAATAGCACGCACGTCGTCGCGCGTGAACATCTCTTCGAGCTCACAGGTGCGGCGGTCGGCGGACCCGGCGAAGTAAAGATCCTGATCGAGGATCGAGTCGAGATAGATAGGATTGTAGCCTTCCCGGCGCAGGGCGGCGCAGCCGGCTTCGAGTTCTTCACGTTTGACGTTGCTGGCCGGAGCAATCACCGCGATGGTGTCGCCGCGTCGGAGGGCGGGAGGTTTGAGGGGCAGCGAGGGCGGCATATCTAGCCTTTTGTGCAATTTCTTATATTGACATATCGGAATGAGAGAACCAGTTCACCACAGAGGCACAGAGCAAAACTTACAGAAAAAATTCTCCACGACACAGCAGGCGGGCTGTTCCGCGAAGAAAGACCTGATCGCCTTCGCGACGTACGATTTGAATTCCGCCGGAGGTGTGCACTCGAACCGGGGACTCCGCCTTGCCCGTCGTCATTGCTGCCACTGCCGCGGCGCATGAGCCCGTGCCGGATGACTGCGTTTCCCCGACCCCACGCTCGAAGAATCGAACATGCACGTCATGTTTACCATTGACTGCAAGCAATTCCACGTTTACTCCGTGCTCGAACTTCCCGCTGCGCTGAATCTGTGCGGCTTCATCCTGCCAGTTTTCCGCAAACTCAGCCACAAAAACTACATAATGCGGATTACCCATCGAGACCGGGACTCCCCTCACCTCACGCAAGCGCAAGTTAACCGCCATTTCGCGCGCCACCTCGGCTTCGCCCATTGCGGCTTCGAACTCGTATTCCGATTCGGTTTTGCTGGTCAGAACACAGTTCTTGAGGCCCGCGCCGGTCTGAATGGCGATGGTTTCTTTGCCCTGCTCCGCACAAATATAGGTCGCGACGCAGCGTGTGCCGTTGCCCGATATCTCGGCTTCCGATCCGTCGGCGTTAAGCAAGCGAATCTCGATGTCCGCCGTAGCGTGGGGAAAGAGCCACTCGACCCCGTCAGCGCCCACTCCGTTGTGGCGGTCACAGATGCGTCGCGTGATGGCCGCGAGATCGGCGTCCGCCGTCGGGCGGCTGGACTTTGGAGAATCGACGGCCCGAGAATCGATCAACAGAAAATCGTTCCCGCAGGCGCAGGCCTTGACGAATGGAATGCTCAGCGGCGGCACGCTGGATTTTATCATTCGTGAAGTAACTCGGCCCGGTTGGGACTCCGCTGCGCGGATGCGAATCAAACAGCTAAAGTGCCGGAGCCCAAATCGTGCGAGCGCTTACCCCAGTGCTGAGCCATCCACGAGCGAAACCTCAGCGGGGTTGGGTTCGTCCGAAAAAAATAGCTGCGGCCGGCTGGCCGGAGCTGTGAATCTCGACCAGTTCGGTCAAATGCTTTTGCCTCGCCGACTGCCACACGGGATCGCCCTCGAAACCGACAATGTAATCGGCATAAGCGGAGGGATCGGCCAGAGCGCGTTCCCATAATCCCTGGGGATCGATGGGGCGCTTCCAGACGCGATGATTGCCTTCGTTGATGACGCGGCGCAGGGGGATGCCAGCTCGCTCGAGCGCACCGGAATGCTCGCCGAGATACATAAGCAGAGTCGAATCGGGCGGAAATTGTTTGAACCAGTTTGAAAGTTGCGTGTCGAGCGCCACGCGTCCGTTCATATTCACCTTGGCCTCGCGATAACAGGCAGGGTCGGCTCGCCAAATGAGGCCGTAACTCGCGACAAGGAGAACCAGCCAGATAACGATCGCGTAGACAGGCGCCCAGCGGGCTTTCGAGGTTTCGCCCAGGTTCCTGGTTAGCGAGTGGGCGAGGAAAGAAAGGCCGAGAGGGGCGAAAACGGCGAAGGCCGGAAGCATTTCCAGTCCGTAGCGAAGGTTATAAAACGAAAATGGCCACCACGTGGGCACGAAGATCGGAATGTTCCCGTAGGCCACGGACAGTGTGTAGAACGCGAGCGGCGCCCACAGGAGCAGCGCCACACGACCGCAACCTGTGAAGACTGCCGCGGCAGCGCCGATGATCGCGAGGATAAGCCACGCACGGCCCATCCACTGCGGTTCGGCGACATCAAGCTGGCCTGCTTTCAGAAAATAGGCACTGGCGGCGATGAGACTTCCTCTTGCGGGATTCACCGTTGCAGTTCTTCTCTCGATGGCTTGCGGCGAATACGGGCCATTCGCAAATTCCACCGGATTGCGATAGGCGGCGGCATTATAGGCAAGCCAAAGAACTGGGCTAGCGGCCGCAAGGAGGACGAAGCGGAGCATTGCAGGACGGGAAAAGGCAGCTTTGCCGGCGCGCTCCGGAGATCCGTCGGAAGATCTCTTTGCGGCAAACACAACGAGCGTCACGAGCATCACAGCCGCGAGAAACCATCCGTCGTAGCGAGTCAAGCAGGCGGCGGCTAGGCATAGCCCGCTCTTGGTCAGAAGGCGGCTTGCTTGAGCGCGATCTCCCGTTTCGATTCGTTGAATGAATTCGGCAAAGTAGACGACTGTCCAGATGAAAAAGGCAAGATACAGCGACTCGTTCATCGCTGTGGACTGCATGTAAATCAGATTGGGATTCGCCGCATATGTAATAGCGGCGAGCCAGGACCAGACTTTGCCTTCGTCATCGATTTGGCCATCGCGCGAGAGCAGATGCCGAACAAGGCGGAAGATCCCCAGCGTCCCCAAGACAAAACTCGCCATCGAAGGAATCGATCCCCCCAGTCCGCTTTGCCACATTCTGTTGGAGATGATGAAGGGGATGATCAGCAAATGGGGTAGGGGCAGCCAGACGGTGCCGAGTTGCAAAAGGCCGGGAGTCTTGGAATCGAAGACGCGGCGGGCGATGTTGATATGAGCTACCGCATCGCCGTAAAGAAGAATCTCTTCACGGCGGTTGTAGAGGAGGAATGAGAAAACCGAGATGAAGATCGCCATCCATACCAGGCGCACGACTTCATTCTCGGTATATGCCTTTGGGGAGGGTTGCGGCTTCATCGGCAGCTTCATTCGAGGTGAGTCAGCTCGCGAAAGATCTGAAAGCGGGCGTCGATTTCTTCGCGGGTAAGCTGTTGCAAACGTGTCGTACCGAATTCCTCGACCGCGAACGAGCCCATAACGCCTCCGTAAAATAGAGCGCGCTTGAGCACTTCGCGATTGAGTTCTTCCTGCGCGGCGAGATAGCCCATGAAGCCGCCGGCGAAAGAGTCACCGGCGCCGGTCGGGTCTTTAACTTCCTCGAGCGGCAATGTTGGCGCGCGGAACGGGTGTCGGCCGATGCCGAATGCGCCTTCGCGGAAAAAGATGGTCGCGCCATATTCACCATGCTTGACCACCAGCGCCTGCGGACCCATCGCCAGCACTTTGTGCGCGGCGCGGGGAAGATTTTTCTCATTGGCCAGCATTTTGGTTTCGGTGTCGTTGATCAGCAGAACGTTCACGAGCTTCAAAGTTTCAGCTAGTTCAGTGCGAGTGCGCTGAATCCAGTAATTCATGGTGTCGCATCCGGTCAGGCGGACGCCATTCATCCTGCGCCGAACGTTGGCCTGCAAGGTTGGCTGGATATTCGCCAGGAAAAGAAATTCGCTGTCTTCGTAGGCTTTGGGAATTTGCGGGGAAAACTTTTCGAAGACGTTGAGGTCGGTGAAGTCGGTTTTGGCCTCATTAAGATTGTCGATGTAGGTTCCGCCCCAGCGGAACGTTTTGCCCGGGGCGCGCTCGATGCCGCACGTATCAATGCCGTGCTTCTTCAGAATGGCTTCATGCTCAGCGCCGAAGTCGTCGCCAACCACCGCGACTAAGCGGACTGGAGCGAAGTAGCTGGCGGCTAGGGCGAAGTATGTAGCGGCACCGCCCAGAACGCCCTTCACAGTGCCTGAGGGCGAAGTGATGTCATCAAACGCGACGGAACCTACGACGACGATGCTCATGAAGAAGTGGACTCTTTCTTAGAGGTCAGGATTCAGGGGTCAGGGGCCGGGGGTCAGCAAAATCTCGTTGCGCTTTGGTTTTACTGACCCCTGGCCTCTGAGCCCAGGCTCTAGCCTCTGGTTTTTACATACTTTCCGATGATCAGTTTCAGTTTTCTCAGCGTGGCTGCCGGAATTTTCTTCGGATCAGTCATGATGGCATGCGCAAGAGCGGATCCACATTTGCAAGTTCGCGCCCTCGGCATTGCCGCAACGCTTTCGCGCACGACGGCGCACGCGTTCTCAGCATTCTTGGTCAGCACGGCGACGATCTGATCGACCGTGACGGAATCGTGATGCGGGTGCCAGCAATCGTAATCCGTGACCATGGCCATGGTGACGTAGCAAAGCTCGGCCTCGCGGGCGAGTTTGGCTTCCTGCAGGTTGGTCATGCCGATCACATCCATGCCGAGCGAACGGTACACGTTGGATTCGGCTTTGGTCGAGAACTGCGGACCCTCTATGCAAACGTAAGTGCCGCCTCGTTTGCCCCTCACTCCCGCTTTCGCGCAGGCTGACTCGACCATTTTGGCAAGCTCTCCACATACAGGATCGGCAAAAGCTACGTGGACCACTACGCCTCCACCGAAAAAAGTGTCGATGCGATGGCGAGTACGATCGAAGAACTGATCGGGGATGACGAAGTCGAGCGGCTTGTGCTCCTCTTTTAGCGAGCCGACGGCGGAAATAGAAATGATGCGCTCGACGCCGAGCTGTTTGAACCCGTGGACGTTGGCGCGGAAGTTCAGTTCACTCGGCAGAAGGCGATGACCACGTCCGTGGCGCGCCAGGAATGCAACTTTGCGGCCTTCGAGAGTGCCGCAGATGTAGGCATCAGAAGGCACGCCGAACGGAGTCCGCAGGCGAACTTCTCTTAGCTTTGTGAGGCCGGGCATGGAATACAATCCACTGCCGCCAATGATGCCGATTTCCGCCTGTGGCAAGGAATCTCCTGACGATTCTGTGTTCGCTCTAAGAGTCTGAAATATCGAGAATGAAACTTGCGATTATACAGGACCAGCGTGCGGGATTTGGACGCGCTGGAATCGGGTCGTGGGTCAGCTTGAATTGAATCGAGCTACTGCGGCGTCATTCCGAAGCCCGCGCTTTCACCAGTGGGGCGAAGATTCTCCTTGCCAACCGCCCTGTGAGCGTGGAGATCATTCGCTCCTTCTGAAAAACGGCAGCGCTCAGGATGACACCGCGCATCACAAGGTGATCATCCGTATCCATGCTACTCGCGCTGACTGGAACTGCTGCTGGCGCTCGAAAATACCTCAGCTTCCAGCCTCTGCGTCGTAGCGGGATTGAGGCTTTCGCTTATCAGCACGGTGTCGCCATGTTCTTCGATTACGACCACACCTTCTTCGGTCGACCATTCATGGCGGCCCAACAGAATCGGGTATTTGCGTTCAGGAGCGTCGGCGGAGGCCTGATCGGCGGGAACCAGTCCGGCCTCTTTGGCATTTTTGTAGCGCTGCTTGAGAGATTCGGCGTAGATAGCCGCGAATTCGGCAGCTTTCTCGGAGTTCGACCAACGGGAAACATAGAGCAGGCCGAGAGGCGCGGAGGGATTGTCTTTTGGCCGCGCGGCATAGTAGTAGCCGCCGCGCCATTCGGGATACAAGCGGTCCGCGGCTTTCTTGCCCGCGTATTGCTCAACTAGGACAGCGACGTCGAATTCGCCCATGGCGCCGATATCAAACTTCAAGTAATCCTTGAAGTCTTTCTTGAACTCCGGCACTGCCATGGGTTCGATCTGCTCGCCCGAAATGTATGTATCGGGCTGCATGATCTGCCGCGTGGTGTGTGGAGGGTTGGCCAGCAGGCCGGCAAATGCTTTTTCTTTCCCGCCTGTCTGGATCAATTTGACGATGAACTTCAGCCCATAACTGTATGGGAAGGTGAGGGATTCGCGAAGAAACAGAGGCGCTTCTTTGAAGACCGGGGAGTCCTCGGTCCCATTCTCCATCTCCTCCTCCATGTTTTCGACAAGGTCGGGGGAATTGGCGATTGAGCGGCCGACAGGCGCAAGTTCGTATTCCAGCATAGCGGCTTCGGCCTGGCCTTCGACTACCGCTTCACGCGCGTCATCGATTTCGTCGTTTTCAATATCTTCCGGCGTGGGGTCCTTTCGCATTTCGCCGAGGTCTTTGTCTCCCTTCTTCATGAACTTGTCGAGGTTGACGTCCTGATCCTGAAGCGCGTGCGTGAGCTCGTGCGCCATCACGGGTTCCTGTTCTTCCACCGGGACCCAATCGAGCAGGTTCACAGTTTTGGTTTTGGGATCGTAGTATCCGGCGATTTGCTCGCGCAGCAGAGAGACCATTAGTTTTTCGAGATCGTAGTCGCGCGGCAGCAGGCCAAACTTTTTCAGGACGAGTTCGGAGCGCTGAAGCCGCTTTACGTCTTCATCCTTCATGTGCTTGGTGAGGTAGGCGACGACTTCATCGCGGCTGGTGAGGCGGCGCTTGACTTCCCTCTTGATCGGCAACCCGGTGTGCTTGCTGTCGAACGCGAGAATTTCGTCGACGGAGTGGAAAAGTTCTTCGGCCTCGCGCGGAGTGATTTTGACGTCCGGTTTTTGGGCGGGATTCTGCCTAGCGGCGGCGTTCCCTCCGGCAGGCGGTCGGGATTGCTGCTGGGGAGGAGGAGTGGACGGCTGATCCTGCGCATGGGGTGAGGGAACAGCGAGAAGGATGAAGACGCCGATGATGAGGAATCGCGCCGTCTGGCGGAGGAACGTGGACGGTCTCATTAGCACGAGTCTACGTGTTCCTGCGGAGAGATGCCACAGATGCTGCTTGCCGTCGGCGAAGAGCGGTCTCCGCTTGAGATTAGCGCCCTGTGCCGTCCGGCACATGCTCGGCAGCCGCGTCGCGCAGCACTTGCTTTACTTGCTTCGATTCGAAGACGTCTGCGGTGCTGTGGCCGACTCCAGGCAGTTCAATGAGTTGCCAGTTGAACCGCCAGCCGCGCCGTTCCGCCTCGGCTTGGGCAGCATGGAAGGCGTTTATTCCGCGCTGGTAACGGTTCTTTCCCTGAGCCGCAGCGGCAGGCTCGTCATCGCGATCTTTGTCACCGGTGTCGGATTCTCCGAGAACCATCGTCACAGGCTGCGCAAGATAGTTTCGCAGCGCAATTTCAGCTTGGTCGGGAGAGTAGACGCCCTTGAATCCGAAAGGAGCTTCCACATCCACGCTTGGCCAAACATGGCTGGAAGGATTGGCGATGACGATGCGCAGCGCATGGTTAGGGATGTAGGCGGCAAAGCGGCTGAGAAATTGGCCGCCTGCGGAATGGCCAATCAGCATATATGGCAGATCGGGCCGATTCTCCGCTTGCCGTACCCAATCCACCACGCGCAGGGCGAGATTACCTGTCCACTGGTCGGCCGGGAGGACATGACCGTGGTAGACAATGCCTCCCTTCTGATAGCGCCAGCCGGGAAAGCGCTGCTCATCGAAGAGCGGAACGGCCTCTAACAGGCAGAGCTCGTTCGAGATTTTGTGCAAGTCGTCGAGATTGTCTTCCACGCCCCGATGCAGCCCATGGAATACGAGCAGTACTGCCGTGGGCGTGCAGTGTTTAGGGCGGTAGGTGAAGACTTCGAGAGCGATGCCGCCGAGATTGACTGTCTCCTGATGTGTGCCTTCTGGAATGGGCGCAGCACTACCCGGCAGCGTGGCGCACGTTATCAGGGACAAAAATACTACAGCCGCCTGACGCGCTTTGTTGGAGTGCCAGTTCATATTTCGATGTTTTTCTGTACCTGACCAGTATGGATAAATTTATTCGTTCACGGACGTGGCTTCCTAAGCGAGGCTCACGTCGTCACAGACACTTTCTCGACCACCCACTCCCCCGCTTCCCGCGTGCCGAGCGTCCCGCCAATATCTTGCGTGCCTTTTTTCTGTCTCACGGCTGCGAGGACCGCGGCTTCGATTCTTTCGGATTCGCGCGTCATTCCCAAATGCGCCAGCATCATTGCTCCGGTGAGGATTGCACCGAATGGATTTGCCAGATTCTTGCCTGCAATCGGCGGGGCGGAACCGTGAACCGGTTCGAACATCGATGTGCGACCAGGATGAATGTTTCCACTGGCGGCCATGCCTAGACCGCCCTGAAGGCCTGCGGCGAGATCGGTGATGATGTCGCCGAACATATTGTTGGTGACAATCACGTCGAATTGCCGCGGCTCGCGCACCATCTGCATGCAGAGCGCATCGATATACATGTGCTGCGTGGTGATTTGGGGAAATTCGGCAGCCACTTCTTTGAAAACGCGCTGCCACAATCCGCCGGCGTGAGTCATGGCGTTGGATTTGTCGCACATGAGAACGGTACGGCGAGGCGAGCCATCAACTTTGGTATGGCGTTGGCAATATTCGAAGGCGTAGCGGATGATGCGCTCGACTCCTTTCCGCGTGTTGATGTCCTCCTGCGTCGCGATCTCGTCCGGCGTACCTTTTTTGAATACGCCGCCGAGGTCGCCGTAAACGCCTTCGGTGTTTTCGCGGATGACAACGAAATCCACATCTTTCGGCTCGACGCCCTTCAGCGGGCACAGGGCCGCATCGAGCAGACGCACTGGGCGGACGTTGGCATAGAGATCCATTTGAAATCTCATGCCGAGAAGAATTTCTCTTGCATGGATGTTGGTTTTGACGCGCGG